>CAYGRJ010000019.1:0-10659 GCA_964352285.1 uncultured Candidatus Peribacteria bacterium | reverse complement strand
CCGGTAATGAGAAACCAAGACTCTCGGGTGCTTTCGAGTGCTGAATAGGCAAGCGTTAAACGATCTGAAATAGGATCCCCATTTGTGGAATGTCCAACCCATCGCTTCTTTTCTTGTAAGAGCGAATCACCAGGAAATAATGAAGCAGTGTGCCCATCGGACCCAATGCCTAAAACCAGCAAGTCAAAAAAATGATCTTGATGATTCAGATGCTGTTCGTAATCACTCAGTGATTCTTCGATCTTAAGACTGGTATCGAAGTGAACAAACTTCTTGAGTTGAACATGATCAACAAGTGCTTCTCTAATCATCTTGCAGTTAGAGTTTTCATCGGCAAGTGGCACATAGCGCTCATCCACCAGAAAGATTTCAACAGATCTCCAATCGACATCAGGAAGACTCGCTAAGAATTCATAGAGTGGTCTTGGTGTTGACCCACCACTAAGAGCAAGACGAAAAGTTTTCCCTTCATATGCTTTCTTGCTGATTCTTGACCTCAAGGAAGTCGCGAGTGATTCTACATAGGTTTTTTGTGATGTGAAACTTCGAATTTTTTCCATTAGTCTTCAAGTTTAAGATCATGCCAAACGAACTTGTCTGACTTGGTGAGCAAGTGTTGCTGCTTTGGCCCTTCAGAAAAATCTTCATACTTATGAAGTGGCACTTTTCTGTTATCGATAAGCCGGAGAAGCTTATCGGTGAACTTCCAGGTCGCAATAATTTCTTCGAAGGAGAGGAAGTTACTATGGTCTCCTCTGAACACATCGATAAGTAGTCGACCGTGTTCCGGCAAGCAGTCATCTCCATAACAAGCAATCGATTCTGAAGTGGTGAGATTTCGGTACTCACCTTTTTGACCTGTGCGTTTGGTGAACAAGGTGAGATGAATTCTTTCTTTAGGTTGAAGCTCAATATATAACTTATTGGTTTCAATATCTTTATCGTGCTTTTGAAAGGGGTGCTTGGCAAATTCTACAACTGCATAGGTGTGCTTCTTGTTGAGCATTTTCCCTGTACGGATGTAGATCGGAACCTTGAACCAATCTTGGCGATCGATAAACATTCGGAAGGCTGCAAAGGTTGGCGTTCGAGATCCTTTTTTCACCCCTTTGATATCGTGATAGGTTTCGTGCTGACCAAGTGCCATAGATTTTTCGTATCCCCGGTATTTGAGTGCTGAAAGAATTGAAAATTTTTCTCGGTGAATACTTTCCGACTCCCTCTCAACGGGAAGATCCATGGTCAACAGCGAGAGCAATTGCAAGAGATGTGATTGAATCATATCCTTAATGATACCAACCTGATCAAAATAGCTAATGCGATCCTTCACACTGAGATTTTCAACGGCAGTGATTTGAATATTAGCAATGAGTTGTCCCTGAAGAAGCGTATTGAGAATTCCATTAGCATATCGAAGAGGAAGGATACTCATCACGGCTTCTTTCCCGAGGTAATGATCCAGAAGGTACACCTTACCAATAGGGAAATAGGTTGAAACATGATGGAAGAGCTCACGTGCAGACTTCTCATCATTTCCAAAGGGCTTCTCGATGATAACCCGAAGGTCTTCACCAAGCTTTGGTCTGATTGATGCTAGATTTTTTGTAATCGACATGAATGCACGTGGAGGAACTGCCAGGTATACGATACTGGTGACTTTTTTTCCTTTGGTTGCGGTAAGCACCTCTCGTGAGAATTCCTTGTAGGAACTCAGCTTGTCATATTGTCCTGTGAAATAATGGACGTGCTTGAGAAGCTCATCGAGAATTTTTTCGTCAACAGGCTCATGACTTTTATCGATGACACTTTGACGGAACTCTTTACGAAACTGAGCGTCAGTTTTTTCTGTTCTTGCGTAACCAAAGATCTTGAAGTGCTTTGGGAATCTCTTTTGCGCAGCCAAGGCATACATGGCTGGAAAGATCTTTATCTTAGCAAGATCTCCGGAAGCACCGAAGATGGTGAAGACGAATGGTTTGTCGAATTTGTAGAGTTTCATAGTGCTAGTTGCTGGTAACTGGTGGCTAGTAGCTGGTTTCTGTAAACGTCATTCTGCTTTCGGCTCCGTTCGGCGGTCTGAGCTCACGGTCGATGACTGAGACTCAAGCTCTAAGAGAGTTTGCCGAAAGAATCTCATCCCGACGTTTATTGATATTAGTTGACAATATCTTCATTCCACTCGGTGTGGAAAGTTCCTTCTTTATCGGTTCTTTCGTAGGTGTGAGCTCCAAAGTAGTCGCGTAGTCCTTGAATCATATTTGCAGGGAGTCTCTCTGTGGTTGCTGAATCGATATACTGAAGTGCTGATGTTAGACATGGAGTAGGTATCCCGCCCTGAATAGAGTAGGAAACGACATCTCTCCAATCTGGAAGAGCATCATTAATTGATTTTTGGATGTCAGCGAGTGATAAGAGATAAGGATTTTCCTCTGAAGCATTCTTGTAGGTCTTCATCATGAACTTGAGGATCTTGGCTCTAATAATACATCCCCCTTGCCAGATTCTGGATAGTTCAGAAAGGTTTACTTCCCAACCTTCTTCTTTGGCAGCCGATTTTATCAGCTACATTCCTTGAGCATATGAACTGAGCATCCCAGCATACAAAGCATTTTCCAGCTGTTCAACAAACACATCTAACTCAACTTCTGGTTTCATTTCAGGTTTTGGGAAGTCTGTTGATCGTGCAACTCGAGAATTTTTATAGCTCGAATTCACACGAGCAAAAACAGCTTCAGATATTGTTGAAAGACCAACTCCTCTATCAAGAGCATCTATAGCTGTCCACTTGCCGGTTCCTTTTTGCCCAGCTTTATCAAGGATCACATCAATTAAATATGCATCACTTTCATCATCCTTTCGACGGAGAACCTGTGGAGTAATTTCGAAAAGGTATGAGTTAAGACGACCCTCCTGAAACTGTGTGAAAATATCGGCAATCTGATTGGGTTTGAGTCCGTACATTCTTTTGAGCAGATCATAAGCTTCAGATATCATTTGCATGACAGCATACTCAATACCGTTATGAACCATCTTTACATAATGTCCTGATCCTCCTTCACCTACATGAGTTACACATGGACCATCTTCGAAGTCACGAGCTGCAATTGCTTGCCAAATTTTCTTCATGCTTTCCCAGCTTTCTGGAGATCCACCAGGCATAATGCTTGGACCCTGCAGTGCTCCAACTTCCCCTCCGGAAACGCCACAACCGACAAAGTGAAATCCTTTTTCCTGAAGTTCATTCGTTCTCCTGATCGTGTCTCTATAGTTTGAATTGCCACAGTCGATAAGAGTATCCCCTTTATCGAGCAAAGGTACAAGCTGAGCAATAACAGCATCAACTGCTGCCCCTGCTTTGACCAAAATAATGACCTTACGAGGCTTTTCTATATCCTGAATGAAGTCCTCTAGTGTCTCTTTTCCAGATAAGTATTCGTTTCCAAACTGAGCGATAAAGTCATTCATTTTTTCACTCGTTCTGTTGTAAACGACTATTGGAATGTCCCTACTTGCAATATTGCGAGATAGATTAGCGCCCATAACCGCTAAACCGATTAGTCCTACTTTTGACATGGTCATGTTCTATTAAAAATTGATATTAAATACGTGAAGGATTCACTCTATAAAATTTCTTCAATGTCTGCACGCTCTGCATATTTGCTGATATTGATGCAGGCATCTTTCCCTGCCGCATTGAAAACCGTATGCGCCTGCTCAATCAATCGTGCTGCCTGCTCCCAATCCTTAACGCAAACAATAGAATCTAAATCTTCCTTGTTGAGAAGTCCTTCTTTGAGTGGATTGTCCCTAACCCACTCAAGCAATGTCACCCACATATCACCCATCATGATGATTGGAATTTTACAAGTATGCTTAACCTGCATCAGCTGCCAAGCATAGAAAAACTCAAGACAAGTCCCAACACCCCCAGGTGCAACGACTACTACATTGGAGAGAAGCATGAAAGCATCAAGCCGTTTAGAGAAAACATCAAAATCTCTTTTCACATCTAAAAACTGATTATCAAACTGCTCATGAGGAAGTACTATATTAAGTCCCAATGAATGTGATTCTGAGTTTTCAGTTCTGCCAGTTTTGTGACCTCTGTTTGCAGCTTCCATAAGACCCGGACCACCTCCAGTGATCACATCGATCTCCATTTCTGCCAATCGATGAGACAGAAGGTAGACATCTTCATAAGGCTTGTCACCTTGCTTTAGGCGTGCAGACCCAAAGATGGCAACACGAAAGTGTTGTGCATCTATATCATCTGGAAATCCATCTTTATTTTCATCAATCATAAGATTTGTAATGTGGAATTATTATGACATTGAAGCCTTGCAAACATCGATAGCTTCGACTACAAATGTCTTCATATTATTATATCAGATCACTTTAAGCCTGAACAATGTGCCCTCTTGCCCATATTCATATATATCGCCCAATAAATACTCGTATAAACAGCATATTTTTGGTATTATAAGATGAACAATTCCTATGAGAAATTCTCCTTCAGATCGAGAGGAAGAAAACGAAAGGGCTAAAGTGCCTGAATGGGTCAAAGAAATCCTCGGAATAGGACTTCTTTCAGTCATTATTTCTGGTGGCATTACTACACTCGTCTTGAAGACAGACGGGATGGTCATTCAAGAAGGAAGCGGGAATAACTCTGAAGCTGATAATTCAAAAATAAAAACGGATTTGAAAGCAAAAGAAAGATCTGAAAAAGCGTCTGAAATGACCTCAAAAATCCTTCATGATCTCTTTGTTTTTCATGATCAAACGGAAGGAAAGAGAGTTTTGCAACTCAGTAATAATTACGTGCTTTACTTTGGAGAAGGTAATAATGATGAGCATGGTTCGGTGCTTTCAATACGATTCAACCCAAAGAACCACTCGAGTTCTCCAGTGAGTATCAGGAAAGATGGCTCTGTATCTGAAGATACCTTAAAAGTCACTGTATCTGTAGGTATTAAAAAGTTTACAAATCGAACTTTACGAAAGCACCTTTACTCTCTGACCTCTGAGGATTCTTCAAAATCTGGGACTTCTCCCTATGGAAGATCACAAATTGAATCTTGCCTAAAACAAGCCCTCAAGAAATGTAAAGCTGGCGACTATGGCATGTTTATGGATGACTTCACTCTTCCCAAAGGAAATACTCTTGAAAACCAAGGAAGTGTAGACAAAGATGACCTTACAGATTTTCGCATGATTGGAGTGGATGGAAAACCGATGGAAGCAAAGATTGACGATCGTTAAATTTAGGGCAATCAATAGAGCTTCATGCCATCAGAGAAATTATTCTGAAGGTTAATGATGACTTTTAACTACTGAGTAATCTTGAGAATTTTTTCCTTGATCTGCTCCTCACCAAGACCTGCTTTTACATACAAAGCTGGTGCTTTTCCAGAGAGTTGGTACTCAGTGACTCCCATGTGCTCCATGTGAACCGCAATAGATCCGTCTCCAAGAAGTGCGGCAACGGTATGTCCATAACCTGTCTTGATATTGTGGTCTTCGAGAGTGAAACCCTTTCCAGTTTTCTGAAGAGACTTGATGATCATTTCTGAATCGAGATGAGAAAGACTGTTCATCACGATGACCTCTATGCTCACTTGTCCCTCGAGTTCTTTTCGAACCTTGAGTGCTTTTTCTACCATTGGTCCAGCAGTGAGAATAGTAATATCTGAACCTTCTCGAACGAGATCACATCCAGGATTGAACTGATAGTTTTCGTCGTAGAAACATGAACCATCTTCTTTGGTGATCATTGGTATCTTTGCTCTTCCCATACGAACATAGAAGTTTCCATAAGTCTTCGCTGCGTAACGAATCATGTGATCACATTGATTTGGATCAGCTGGTTCGAGAATAGTAGTATGAAAGAATCCGTGGAATGACCCCATGTCGTCTATCGCTTGATGAGTTGGTCCGTCTTCACCTACGGAAAGTCCACAGTGAGTAGAGACCATCTTCACATTTGCCTTGTTGATATCGTTTACTCGAGCCATGTCTTTAGCTCGACTGGTAGTAAAGGCTCCGAAGGTAGAACAAAATGGAACCTTTCCAGCGAGACTTAAACCACCAGCACAACTCACCATGTGCTGCTCGGCAATCCCCACCTCTATTACTCGATCTGGATGTTCCTTCTTCATAATGTCTGTCTTCACAGATCCTCCCAAGTCAGCAGTCATTCCGATGATGTCATCATTTTTATCAGCAAGATCTTTGAGGGCATTTCCATAAGCTGATCGACAATCGGTAACGGCATCAGCTGGAAGAATATTGAGAGCACCTGCATTAATTTGAGTTGGGTTCTTTTCAAGAGCGTAAGGTTCTTCCGGGGTCCAAGAAACTGAAGGGAGGAATGCGTCGATGAGAGCACGTTCTTCAGAGCTCAGCTCAAGCCCTTTCAAGATTTCTTCACACTCTTCTACGTTTGGTGTTTTCCCATGCCAGGTGGCACGATGTTCACGACCTTCACCTTCCATAAATTCAACTCCCTTCCCCATGATGGTTCTTCCAAGGATAAGAGTTGGAGCATTCTGCTGTTGCTTAGCTTCATGAATAGCAGTCCAAAGCGCTTGTGGATCATGGCCATCTATATCGATGACATTCCAATGAGCTGACTTAAAGATCGCTGGAAAATCAACTGGCATGACTTCTTCTAAAGAACCTGAAAGCTGCACAGCATTGTAATCCATAAACATCACCAGGTTATTCATCTGGTATTTGTTAGCATTGTGCATCATTTCAAACACAATCCCTTCCTGACATTCTCCATCCCCTACTACAGCGTAGATGGTCTCATCTGAATTGTTGAGTTGGGCGGCGTGAGCGAATCCGGTAGCAACGGACGCCCCTATCCCGAGTGGTCCAGTGCCATACCAAACTCCAGGGACATGCCGTGTGATATGTCCCTCGTAAATGGAACCGACCTGTCGGAAGGTATCGATCACGTCTTGTTTTGGAATGTAGTTCATTTCTGCCAGAGTGCTGTAAACCGCTGGTGAGATATGACCATTGGATACGATCACTTTTTCTCCCGTCTGACTCACGATGAAGGTATAGACCAAGTTGATAAAGTCCAAAGCTGAGAGTGATCCTCCTGGGTGACCAGACTGTGACTGCTTGAGCATAGCGATGATGCTGTGTGCACATGACTTACGAAAAGCCGCGAGGAAATCGAGATGGTCTTGAGTGAGCTGCTCACCAAGTTGAGGAATATTCATTTATTAAGGACGTTAGGAGATGCAGGATTTTTAAGCCCGTTAGGATACGGTTCGTATGGATTGTAGCGGAAAAAACCCAAGCTGTCTTGTGAGGTTTTTAACTTTTTTAGAAAGTCTTAGAATTGCTTTTCCATCTCTATCATCTGCATATCCAATGGAGACACCCACCTCCCTTCATGAAGGATTTCTACTTCAGACACGTGAGCCATGAGGGTTGTGACCCTTCCATACCCACCCTTCTTTGAAAAAAATGGGTGATTGGTTTTGATTCTTACCATAGGGTATTTATCTCCCTTAAGACCACTCAAGGCATTCGCCGTCTCTTCAGAATCGAAAAAGTCTGTTCGTTGCCTCACAACCATTCGGCCGTTTTTCATGAGCTCTTGAAACTCTGAAGCTGACAACTTGGTATAGATTTGAGATCCCTCAGGAAGTGCTACTTTTTCAAAATGGTGAAGTGACTCGAGAATTTCTTCATGCAAACCCCAATCAAGATCATCTCCTAGATTTATTCTTTTCCCCCGAAGGAGAAATCCTTTTATGGGCAATGGAGTATATTCATCCTTCTCTTTGACGAGAGCTCCACACATTTTCTCATCAATTGATAGATAATAATTAAACTGTCGTAACCTCTCTGGATCACCATCATCCAACTTGAGCAGCAAATCTGAAATAAATGTTGTTAGACTTTCTGGCGTTGTGTCAGAATTCTTCTCGAGTAGAGATTCGTAAATTCCCCGAGGAAGAACCATCTTCCCTACCTGGAGAACATCTCTTGAAGACAGTTCAGGACGGATACTGTATCTCCCCTTATTTTCAAGAACGATACTTACTCCTTCCTCCGAAGGACTTTTTTCTGGGTCCTGTGGGATTTGCAGATCCCTGTCTTTATCCGTCATGGTCAACAACAATCCTATCCCATTGTGAAGGCTGACATTCTGGTAGATCTGTTCGGGAATGTTCTTTGATTCTACTGCTGATGGTTCTCTTTCTGACATGCTGAATAATAACAATTTATCTTATTATTATAGCATTTTTTCATACTTCTTAGAAGAGCCTACTGCTTATCTTTCACGGTTTCCCAGTCAGCGAGGAATTTTGCTAGACCACTATCAGTAAGGGGATGGTGGAACATTTTTTTGAGAACTGCAATCGGCATCGTGCAGATGTCGCAACCAAGAGTGGCTGCATCTACTACGTGTCGAGGGTGACGAGTGCTTGCGAAGAGAATCTTGGTGGTGATTCCAAAGTTGTCGAATATTCTTCGAATCTCTGCCATGGTTTCCATAGAGTCATGCCCGAGATCATCGAGGCGTCCTGCAAAAGGACTAACGATGTAAGCTCCTGCCTTTGCCGCGAGGAGAGCTTGGTTCGCAGAGAAGATCAGCGTGCAATTTACTCGAATGCCTTCTTTCGCAAGAGTGCTGATGGCTTTAACTCCTTCAGGAATAAAAGGAATCTTTACCACCACATGCTCATGCCATTTAGCGATTTCTCGAGCTTCTTTTAAAATCCCTTCATAGTCGGTAGAGATCACTTCAGCACTGGTGTCTCCCTGTACGATGTCACAGATTTTAATAGTAAATTCCTTCAGGTTTGCTCCCTCTTTTGCGATGATACTTGGGTTGGTCGTTACCCCATCGACAATTCCCATGTCGCTATATTTCTGAATGTCTTCGAGATTGGCGGTGTCGAGAAAGATCTGCATGAGAATAGAAGTAATGAAATATCACATTTAGTTAAACCTTTTTAAGAGCTGAATACCAGTTATTCCTGTAGCTCAATAACACCACTTTCAGCATTAATCATTACTCGCCCTTCTTCTTTAAGCTCTTTTAAAGATCTCGTTACTGTAACCCTGTTCAAGCCTGTAAGAGATGCAATTTGTTCATGAGTAAGACGAAGTGGTGGTCCTTCAGCTCCAAAAAACTTTCCAAAAAAACCTTTTCTTCGCTTTGTTTTGAGACGCGAGAGTTCACCAAATATTGTTTCTTTTGCCGTTTGAAGATTGTTTTTAAACCGTGCTTCGTAATCTTGAAGACGCTCCGCCATGCTCTGAATAAACTTCATCATGAGCTCTGGATTGTTACTGAGCACACTGAGAAACTCTTCTACTTTGAACACGCATACTTGAGCCTCCCGGCTAGCTTCTGCAAAGTGAGATGGTTTTTCGTTACAAAGGTTAAAATTTCCAAAGAGTGTTCCAGGACCAATGGTGTCGAAGGTCTCTCGTCGTCCTTCGTGAGAATGAAAGAGCGTAACCTCTCCCCGCTTCAGCATATAGATGTAGGGTGACTCTTGATGAGGATTATAAATCTCTTCACCAATCTTGAAAGTCTTGCCATGCATATTCTTGGCATCTTTCATGAGTTCTTTGTCTGGAATCTGCTCAAAAATGTCAAACTCACTGAGATAGCAGAGGGTTTTGAGGTCTGTCATAAGATATCGTTAGGGACGGGGTAATATTGTAATCCTTATTAGAGTGTTCTGTTCTTGAGTGAGGTAGTAAAGGCTACATAGATCTAGCCTGAATCTTCCAAGTCTTTGGCTCTTTCCCAAGCCAGCTTAAAGAGCTTCTTAATGATTTTTGCAATCTTCTTATGGGTTATCTTTACCCCAATAGCTTCTTCCCCCTCACTAGTATACAGAATGATGTGATTTCCAATGATATTGAGTTCTCCTTCATCAGGGAGTTTTGATGAAGGCACCAGACGAGTTGTGCGTAATTCTTTTTCATCTCTATTCTGATACTTTATTCCTTCCTTGGTATCTGCCTGAATACTCTGGACTTTCATCCCCTTATCAACTCTTCTCTTTATATAGTTCTTCCATTCGCCTTCATCTTTGAGAGCGTGGTATCCACTTAAACCAATACAGTATTGGGTTTTATTTGAAAGGCTCAGGTTCTCTTCAATTAAAGTATTAACTGCATCCTTTCCTTCGTAGTAACTGATAACATCTTTAACCTCTATAATTTCTCGTTCTCGCTCTGCCTTCTTTAACTTCATGTCCTCCAGTTCTTTTCGAGCTCTCGCCATAAAGCGTTCTTCTTCTTCGAACTGCATCTCGAGTCGGTTTGCGATGAAGGCTGGGTCTGCTGCTTGATAGTAACTCACCTTGTTCTTCTTGTAGGTTTCTACCAAACCTTTCGCCAGCATTCCTTCAAGAGCTCCATATGCTGTAACCCTCTTCACTCCTGACCGCTTTGCAAGAAGACTCGCGATAGTTGGGCCGTTCTCCAAGAGGATCTCATAGAGCTTGGCTTGGGTTTCGGAGCACTGCAGATGCGTAAAGATTTCCTTCATGGTGTCAGGTGTGAGACAACAGAATCATAGCGTTGTTTTCCTGCATAAAAAAGCCAATATCTATTGCTTTTATTTTTTTTTAATTATTCTTTTACTAACTAGATCTACACTTTTTGTAT
>CAYGRJ010000018.1:0-10905 GCA_964352285.1 uncultured Candidatus Peribacteria bacterium | reverse complement strand
GAGTTCAGCTCCTACCACGCTCGATACCACCGCAAAGGTGGTGACGATGCCATCAAGAGCACCATAGACGGCATCACCTATGTATTTACCAGTCGAGACTTCTTCATCAGGGTGGTGAAGAGAGTGCTGGATAGATGTCTTGGAATGTGCTTTTTTTGAAGCTTTTTTTTCTTTGGACTTAAAGGCTTTTCGCGCTTGATTGATGCGTTTCGACATGGTGAGTTGGAAAGGAGATTGCTTCTATTGTACTGCATGCCTATTAAATTCGTTCTTGCGTCACTTTTAATCTGTTGTCAATTTTATATTGCACTGCTTTCTTCAGCATCATATGCTGAGAGTATTGTTTAATCATCATGTATGAGGGTTTTAATGGCGAACAGAACGGAACCATTGGCTGAGGCTTTGATGCGCTACCTCCGGAATCAGTCTGTAGTGGTTGATCGGGCTACTTCTGGTTTTCAGGCTTATTCCATGGCTTTCCTCAATGATTATGATGTGGTGATTATTGGAAATGAAATGCCGGGAATGAATGGAAAAGAAGTGTGTGAAAAGTTGAGAGATAAGGGGTCATCACTTCCTCTGATGTATTGGTATTCAGAGAGTTCAGATGTTTTGGATAGAATTCAGGCTCTCGAGAATGGTGCTGATGTGTGCATGGCAAACTGTTCTGATTTTTCGGAAGTATCAACACAATTGATTGCTCTTCGTCGACGAAAGAAGCACTGGAAAAGGTCTGTTTATCAGGTGCATGGGGTGACGATTGATTGTAATCGTATGATGCTTTTTAGTGATCGAAAGCAGCTGTCCTTGTCTCCAAAGGAGTTTCGTATTTTGGAGTATTTAGGGAGTCATCAGGGAAAGGTGATGTCTCGTTCTCAAGTTCTCGAAAATGTCTGGGGTTCAGATGGCTATGCTCTTTCTAATGTTATTGATGTTCACATGAGCCGCTTACGTCGAAAAATCAATCATTCATTTGATGTTGAATTGATTGAGACTGTTCGTGGAGGTGGCTATTTGTTGAGAGAAGCCGGCGTTATTTCTGAGGTACGTACTTCACCAAATAGTTTGAAGCAATGATGCTGAGAAAGAGGATCACTTGTATTGCCATGGCGAATGGAGCATCTATATACCCAGTACTTACTGCAGCTGCAGCAAGGATGACTGAGAATTCGCTATTTTGACCCATTCGTACTCCTATTTGTTTGCTATCGCCTTTGTTGTGTCTTGTGTGGCGGGCCGCAGCGTAAAAAACTAATGGTTTAATACAAATGATGGCAACCAGTGAAAGCATAATCAATAAGCTGTAGTCTTTGAGGACTTCAAATCTGAGATTGGCTCCCAGTACAAAGAAAAAGAGGATCATGAAGAAATCGCGTATTGTCCCTGATTTTGAGGCAAAAACATGTTGTTTTCGTGCTGGAAGTGCTGTTAGTGAAAGCCCGGCTAAAAACCCTCCAATTTCTCGAGAGAGATGGATTGTTTCAGCGATTTCAGCTGACAAGAAGCACCATGCAAGGCCAATAAGAAGGACAAGATCTATTCTGTCGATGATTTTGTGGAGCACATGCCTGAGTACCAGGGTTTGAGCTGCAAAGATTCCGATGACGAAGAGTGCGCCTGTCATGACGAATGAAAGGGCATTTACAAGGTTGAACCCTCCATTTGCCGAGAGGCTGGAAAGGATCAAAATACTGAGTATGGCCATGACATCCTGTATCAAAAGGATCCCTACACAGGTTTCTTCGACGTCTGCATCTACTCCTCTTTGATCATGAATTGTTTTTAAGACCACGACAGTGCTCGAAAACAGGCTCGCGATTCCTAAAAAGACGATTTGATTGGAGCTGAGTCCAGATACCCAACCAATGAAGCACATGAGAGGTGTAATGCCTAATATTGAGCAAATGGCGATTTTGTAACTTTTTCGTATCGTTTCTGCGAATTTTTGTGGTTTGAGCTGCAGTCCGATAAGGAATAATAGTAGTACGATTCCCGCTTGTGAAAGCGCAGAAAAGAATCCATTACCCACAATGAGGTTTAATCCTAGAGGGCCTACAATGATTCCAGCAAAGATGTAGGCTACGATTAGGGGTTGTTTAGCGAGTTCTGCGAGAAAACACAGAGTTGCTGTAGAAATGAGGATTACTGAAAGGTCTGAAACGATGTAATTCATGGGTTCTTGACATAATTTATCTTTATATTATAACTTATTTTAGTGTTTTCGTCAAGTATTGAGGTTTTCATTAAAGATGAGGCCATTGTGTGAAATGATTTTGCCCCCATTTTTTGTCTTGTATATGCATTTCATCTATTCGCTTTCAGAGCCTTCTTTGTCGCTCTGTACCCCTCATTTTCCATCTCTACAGCCCTGTGAAAGTCGAAAGCTTTGTATTTCCCAACTTTTGGACGAATTATGAGTTTTGGTGGATCTAATTGCTCTGCTTTGAGGGTGAGTTCTCGTTGGATTATCATCACTGATCGGTAGAGGACATCGATGGCGAGGGGTTCGTTTCCTTTGATCCACTTGAGGCTTTTTTTTATGATGGGGTTAAGTTCCGCTGTCAGGTCTTGAAGGTCATAGTTGAGATCAACTCCGATGATGTTTTTGTAGCCTTTTTCTTTGAGGATTTGAATAGGTACTGGGTCGACAAGTCCTCCATCTGCTAAGAGTTGATTGCCTTTTTGAACGGCAGGAAAGATAACGGGGAGAGAAATACTAGCTCGAATAGCCGAGAGGACCTCTCCGCTGTTGATGATGACTTTTTTTCCGTTTTTGATGTTGGCAGCAACGGCATAAAAGGGAATATTGAGTTTTTTGAAGGTTTTGATTTTCAGAAATCGATCGATGAGTTCTTCAGCTCGTTTTCCCTTTACGATTCCACCTCCGGTGAGGAAGTTGAAATCCCAATAGCTAAAAACTTTTTTCTTGGTGATTTTGGGGAGCAGATCACGAAGTTCTTGAAGTCCTCCAGAGGCGTAGACCCCACCTACTAGGGCACCAATGCTGGTTCCTGAAACAGCTTCGATTTCGTAATCTTGTTCTTCGAGTGCTCGTATGACTCCTAGATGTGCACAGCCTCGGGCTGCTCCACCACCAAGTGCTAAAGCGATTTTTTTCTTCATATAGAGTCATTGTTTAACTTATCATTCCGGCCGCAGAGGAGCCTGCGAGCTGGTAAGCGGGGAATCCCTTGAGAATTATCAGGAAGGGATCTCTCCACTACGGTCGAGATGACAAAAGGAAGGTCGAGATGACAAAAGGAAGGTCGAGATAACAAAAGGAAGGTCGAGATAACAAAAGGAGGGTCGAGATGAAAGGGTTGGTGATGGTTTCATTGTTTGGCTTTATCGAGTTTGGAGAGTCCGAGTTTTGAGAAAACAAAGTACACCACTGCTGCAATGACTATGAAGTCGATGAGGTCGACAAGAAATTGTCCATAGAGGATGGATTCGTATTTAAGAGTGGCGAGGCCATCTGGAGATCCGAAAACCATGCCGAGAGCTGGCTGGACTATTCCACTCACAAAGGAACTGACGATTTTTGAGGTTGCTCCACCCAGTATGAAACCGATGGCGAGTCCTACAACACCTTGTTCGCGGATGAATTTGAGAAAGTCTTTCATGGGAAAAGATTAGATTTTCTTTATGGTAGTCATGGAATGACGGCACTTAAAGCAGGTTCTGTCGACAAAGCTGTGTTATGCTCAGCTGGCTAATCATTCCTATGCAACAAACGAATAATCTCCATGTACAGGCTTTTGAGGCCATTGAATCACCAGAAGAGGTGATGAAGAAGGTGCCGACAACTGGAAAGGCCAATGAAACCGTTTTTCGGGGACGGAATGATATCCAAAATATTTTGAATGGAGATGATAATCGTAAGGTAGTAGTGGTGGGGCCTTGCTCTATCCACGATATGGATCAAGCCATGGAGTATGCTAAAAAGCTTAATGAACTCCGGCTGAAGGTCGAAGACCAGATGGTGATTGTGATGAGGACTTATTTTGAAAAGCCACGGACTACTGTGGGTTGGAAGGGCTTTATTTATGATCCTTACCTCGACAATTCCTATAGCTTGGCAAAGGGTGTTGAACTTGCTCGTGATTTGCTGATCAAGATTAATGATATGGGCTTGCCGACAGCTACAGAAGTTCTTGGTCCTATTACGATTCAGTACTATTCAGACTTGATCTGCTGGTCTGCTATAGGAGCACGAACTGCAGAATCTCAAACTCATCGAGAACTCGCGAGTGGTCTTTCTATGCCGGTTGGTTTTAAAAATGGAACACTTGGAAATGTCGATATTGCTCTCAACGCTATTGTGACCGCTGCCTCTGAGCACAGTTTCTTGGGAATGGATGATGAAGGGAAGGTTTCGGTGGTGAAAACAACCGGTAATCCTTATTGTCATATCGTGCTACGTGGAGGAAAAAATGGTCCGAATTATTCAGCTCAGCAAATCTCGGAGCTTGAAAATGATTGTGAAGAAAAGGGGATGGTTCCTCAGTTTTTTATAGACTGTAGTCATGCAAATAGTGGAAAGGATCACTGTAATCAGCCGAAGGTCTGGGAATCGGTATGGGAGCAGATCAGAGAAGGTTCTCGGTCGATATTTGGGATCATGATGGAAAGTAATCTGGAAGAAGGTCGTCAGGATATTGGTGGGGGATGGGGAGAGTTGGAGTATGGAGTATCAGTGACGGACAGCTGTATGAGTTTTGCGACAACTGAACAGTTGATTTTAGATACTTATCATTCTCTTTAGTATGGAAGAAACGCTCCTTTTACGCTTACAGAAGAAACTTTTAGAAATACCAAAAGGAAAGGTGACGACCTACATAGAACTTGCTAAGGCTTTAGATATGCCACACGCTGCGCGAGCCATAGGGACTACCTGTGGTCGTAATCCTGAGCCGGATGTGTATCCCTGTTTTAAAGTGGTCCGATCAGATGGGAAGTTGGGAGGTTTTAGTGCTCCCGGGGGGCTTGACGAAAAGGTAAAGAGGCTTTCTCAGGAAGGAATTGAAGTTGTTGATGGGAAAGTTTCTCGGCTTGAAGAGTGTTTGCACCGCTTTGCTTGATCAAAGGAGCTCTTGGTGGTTGAAATATGGCTAGAATTGTGTTATTATGATATGAATATCATTTTTTAGTATTTCATATGGGAATCCTCAAGAAACTCTTTGGAGAAAAGAAGTACACTTGTGAGAAGTGCGGAAAGGAATATGTTAAATCTCACGGAGGTTTTATTCTTCGGAATAAAAAGCGTTTTTGTTGCAAGAACTGTTGTGGAGAAGCTATTGCTGCAGATAAAAAGAAATCTTCTAAAAAAGAGGTATGCGAATTCTGTTAATTCTCGTTTTTATGGCGTCATTTATTCCCCTGAGGGCCTTTGCCGACGATGGTGTTCATCATGAAGGGGGGGTACGTTTGATTGATCAGATTATTCATCTGAGTGCTTTCCCTATAGCTCTTTGGAGCTTTGGAATCATATTACTGTTGATGGGGATAGCTGCAGTGATAAGGACTGAGAATGAACTGCTGAAGAAACTGTTCTTTTGGCCGGTGGTCATCTTGAGTGTTGCCGTGACGGGTATTTTTCTTGCTCAAACAACATTGAAAAATATTGTTTCAGAGACGGGTGGTCCCGTTCATTGGCATGCTGATTTTCGAATTTTTAATTGTACTGAAGAGCTTGATATTATTGACCCGACAGGCTTCCTTAATCGTGTAGGTACTCCTGTTATCCATGAACATGGTGATAAACGAATGCATGTCGAAGGAACCATGCTTGATCTTCAAGATGCATCTTTGGGTCACTTCTTTGAAGTTATTGGTGGAGAGTTGAGTTCAGAAAAAATGATCGTCCCTACTAACTTTGGAATTGAAGAAATGAATAACGGTGAACGATGTGTTTCATCTGCAGATGAAGAAGCAATGGTTCAGGTTTATCTCTGGGAGGTTGAGGAAGGTGTTGCAAGGCAACGAAAACTTGAAAATTATGCTGATTACATAATATCCCCATATAGTCCTGTTCCTTCTGGAGATTGTGTGATCTTTGAATTCGGACCAGAAAAAAATGCTACCACTCACCTTTGTGAGCAGTACAAAGTTGCTGAAATAAAAGAAAAACTCATTATTGAAATGCCTTTATGACTGAAATAGTTGCTCCATTACCGACGATCATAACGATCATCACCACTGCTGCGATTGATGCCATTAACCCATGTGCTATTGGTGTCTTGATTCTCATGATTTCGGTGATTTTAAGTTCTGGTAAATCGGTGAAGAGGCTGCTGTGGCTTGGGTCACTCTACGTGATGGCCGTCATGGGTGTATATTTGTTGGCTGGACTTGGATTGATGTACTTCTTGTCTTCCATTCCTCTTATTGTGACAGAAAGCTTATCGCTGATTGTTGCGAGTATTTTAATTATTGTTGCGATTTTTGAAATTAAAGACTTCTTTTGGTATGGAGAAGGTTTTTCTTTTTCTATATCGGGTGTGAATGCTGCCCGAATTAAGGCTTATGCTCAAAATATATCTGCTCCTGGAGTTATTTTTTTAGGAGCTTTTGTTTCTGCTGTTGAATTGCCCTGTACTGGTGCCCCTTATTTAGCCATTATCACGTTGCTTTCGCAGTATTTTGATTTTACGGCTTTTTTATTGTTGGTTCTCTACAATATTATTTTTGTTTCTCCTCTGATTATCGTTCTCTTACTTGTTGCAGGAGGTATGCAGGTTGAGAAGATTCATAAGTGGAAAGATAGTAATAAAGGATGGATGAGACTTGCTGTTGGAGTGCTCTTGATCTTCTTGAGTTGGTTGTTGATCTTGATCGCCAATGGATCGATTAATTTGGGCTAAGTGAAGTGTCCGTCAATGCGATAGGGACACCTGTTGTGAAATCAGATGTATGCTAAGAGTATCTGATACTTTTTTGAATTTTGAATTCTCTGTCTTACTCATTTCGTTCGCGAAAGATACCTCTTCTGGAAGAAGTGGGAGGTAAAGCACAGTCCTTGATCGTTATGACTCAAAAGAAGTTTCCTGTTCCAATTGGCTTCGTGTTGGCGGTTGAGTTTTTTCTGCCATGGTTTGAAAAAGTTGAGAAAAGCTTTACTTGGAAGAGATTTTTGAAGTCATCTGAATCCGGACTTAAAAAGAACTGTGATGCTCTAAAAAAGAGCTGTCTGAGATTTACATTTACAGCTGCTCAAAAACGAGAACTCCAATCAGCTGTAAAAAAAATGCCAAAAAATGCACTTTTTGCCGTGCGATCTTCTTCACCTGAAGAAGATCTCGAAGGAACTTCTTTTGCTGGTGGATATGAAACGAGCTTGGGGGTGACTCGAAAGACTTTAGAGCAGGCGATTCTTCATTCGTTTGTTTCAGTTTTTGATGAACGAATTGTGAAGTACAAGATGCAGCACGGGATGAAGACTGATCGACCTCGTATCGCGGTGATTGTGCAGCAGCAGATTGCTTCAGAAGTGAGTGGAGTGGCTTTTTCTCTCAACCCTCAGAACAATTGTTATGACGAGGCCGTGATTAACTCGAATTTTGGGCTCGGTGAAACGATTGTTTCTGGTCAGGTTACGCCTGATCATTTCATCGTAGATATGCCGAAGAAGAAAATCCTTGAAAAGAAAATAGCTCATAAGGGTCATGCTTTGTGGCTGACGAAAGATGGCGGAACGGAATTGCGTGAAAATCTAGATCCTGAGAAATCCTCCCTTACCGTCGCTCAGGCCAAGGCTGTTTCTCGATTGGTAGGGGATGTCGAGAAGTACTTTGGAAAGCCGATGGATATCGAGTGGGCGTATGCCAGGAAGAAGCTTTACTTGCTCCAGGCACGACCTATTACGGCATACCTTCCCCTTCCTCCGGAGATGATTACAAAGCCTGGTGCTCAGAAGGTCTTGTACCAAGATATTTTGTTGCTGGAGCAGGGGATTCAAGAGCCCATGTCGATACTTGGGGTGGATATGTATAACGATTTGGTGAGGGTTTTTTTAGGGCCCGAGTCAGGTTCGGTGATTATGGATTCAGAATTTGGTATCATGTTTTGTAAGCATGGAAAGGCTTATTTGAATGCGTCGACCGTTATTAAGGCCTTTGGAAAGTGGGGATTAAACAGCATGATGGGGAGTTTTGATGTGCCGACAGGAAAGATCATGGAGAAGATTAGTTATGATGAGTACTTGCCAAAGGCTTTTCCTTGGAAGATTTGGAGCTTGATGTTCAAGCTTACTCCTCTGGTGATCAAGCCTACTATAGGGATGATTAAAGTCTTTTTTCGACCACAGCAAGTTTTGAAGGATTATCAAAAGTTGTATAGGGTTCAACTTCGACAGATTGATGCTCTTGATCTTGAGAAGCGGTCATTTGAGAGTGTGTATCGAGAGGTCATGGAGATCTTGATCGAGCATATGATGGATATCTACGGTGTGCTCGTTGGGCCTTTATATTCCCGCTGGAGGCTGGGACGTTTGTTTTCTGAGGAAGGAATTGATGACCTCTTGGTCAAGCTTCAGATGAATTTGAGCGGGAATCCAACGGCTCAGATGGGAAAGGATCTGTATGCATTAGCAGCATTTCCAGAAATTCGCCGATGTCAGACAGCTCGTGAATTCAAGAAGCGTATACAAGAGCGTTCATTTTCTGCGAAGTTTATGAAGGCTTACTCAGCGTATATGAAGCAGTATGGGTTTCGCAGTGTCCGAGAAATTGACCCAGCAACGGTTCGTCCTTATGAGGACTTGGGGGCATTTTTCGAGCAATTAAAGTTGATGAGGGTTTCTCTTCGTCGCCAAAAAAACCTGATAAAAGAAGCAGAATCCGAACAGAAACGTGCAGCTCGACAGCTCCGCAAAATTGCCCGGGAAGCTGGAAAGGAGAAGGCTCTGAAGTATCATATGGACATGATTCGATCTTTGGCAGGGTACCGGGAAATGCCGAAGTATGTGATGGTGAAGATTGTTGATGTGGTCCGCAGGAAGGCTTTGGAACTGGGAAAGCAGTGGGTAGCTGAAGGACGACTTGAGAAGGCTAGCGATGTTTTTTCTCTCAAGCTTGATGAGATACTAGCAGCTGATAGAGGTTCTGGAGACCTTCGTGAGCAGGTCCTGACAAATACGATGTATACCAGAAAAGTTGCTACCAGAAAGGATTGGCCACGAGTGGTTGATTCACGTGGAAAGATCTTCCGAGTTCCTCGTGATTCTGCAGATGGTGATGTCTTGGGAGAGGCAATCTCACCGGGTGTGGTTCGAGGACGAGTAAAGGTTTTGAATAATCCATATGAAAAGCCCCTAAAGAAGGGTGAAATCTTGGTGACGAGGGCTACCGACCCTGGATGGACACCGCTTTTCATGAACGCTGCAGCGGTTGTTCTGGAGGTGGGAGGAGCACTGCAGCATGGTGCCGTTATTGCACGAGAGTATGGCATTCCCTGTGTGTCGGGAATTGACAGTGCAGCTACCCGTTTTCAAGACGGGCAGATGATCGAGGTTAATGGATCAGAGGGAACCGTACGGATAGTCTGATTATTGGAACATCAGTTTGATATCGAGAGGAACGAGAGCGTCAGCTACAGCTTCATCACCTACTTGGAAAGGCGTTCGGTTGAGGTCGTGAGTGATGTGCGCGTATTCGTTGGTGATCTCAGCATCGAGGGTGATTTGTTGGTCCACTCCTTTGATGCTGAGGGTTCCTTCGACTTCGTATTGGTTATCACCCGTATTTGTTATGCTTTCTGAGCTGAATGTAGCAGTAGGATTATCAATAGCGTTGAAGAACTTTTCTCCGAGAAGGTGTCCCGTAAGGGTGTCGCTGTCTGTCTTCATACTCAAGAGCTCTACGGTGACGCTCACTTGTGCTTTTTCAAGATCTTGTGGTTCTGTATCGTCTAGAGTGATTTCTACGCTGTAGTCTTCAAACTCGCATTGGTGGTTTTTGGTGGTTCCCTTCTTTCCCGTAAAGGCAAAATAACTGTTGTCGTAGTCGATTTCGATACTTGATTGGTTGAAAGGGGTTACTTCTGTTGGGAGTGCTTTATCTTCTTCGCTGAGGGTTTGGGTTTGAAAGCATCCGGTGAGTAGGAGTGGCGTGAGGATGAGTGAAGCGAGTGTTTTTTTCATATCGATGTAGTAAGAGAAATAGGAATTGATTAGCTGTGCTTGTTGATCAGGTACTCGAGGAGTAATGAGGTGATTATGGCGATGATAAGTATAACATAATAGAAGGTTGAGAGCTGCATGAATGAAAAGGGAATGTCTTTGAATGATCCTAATAAAAAGACGCTATACCAAGAAACGAAAGAGATAGCCCCCATTGTAAATCCCAGATGACGAAGGTGAATGATTTGTTTGACCAAATAATGGTCTTTGTGAAACGAGAATTTTACTAATTTTGGCAGTACTACATGGTGAAGGAGGAAGCCGTTGATACTGAGAATTGAGAAGATCATCACTTTTACCAAGAACTTTGGAGTGTTCAGAAGTCTTTCTGCATTGGGCCAGTAGAGAAAGAAACCACTGATGAGGGCTAATACAATTCCAATAAGGATCACTCGAGACATGGTATGGATAATATTGGCTTCTTTTTTGGAAATTTTAAAATCCTTGAGGAATTGAACGAGGAGTATATCTGAATAGGTTGCTCCTCCTAAACCTAAGACCATGGCGAACAGGTGGACAGTAAGCCAAATGGAAGAATATTGCGAAATGCTTGAAATCATGGTTCAGGAAAAAGGTGCCAGTATGATAGCATGGGGGAAATATGAAATCTCGTAGAGTATTTTTATTTCATCATTATAACTATACATGCAGCAAGTAAAACAACAGCGACTCCAGTTCTTTCCTGTTCTGAGTGTTGCTATGATTGTGATTACCATCGGCGCTGCATT
>CAYGRJ010000017.1:10330-13016 GCA_964352285.1 uncultured Candidatus Peribacteria bacterium | reverse complement strand
GACGAACACGCCATGGTCCGCATCGACATGAGTGAGTATATGGAACAGCATGCTGTCGCTCGACTCATCGGAGCTCCTCCGGGATACATCGGTTACGACGAAGGGGGACAGCTCACCGAAGCGGTACGACGGCGACCATATTCCATCATCCTCTTCGACGAAATCGAAAAGGCTCACCCCGATGTCTTCAATGTCATGCTGCAGATTCTCGACGATGGTCGGCTGACCGATTCTAAAGGACGAGTGGTGAACTTCAAAAACACCATCATCATCATGACTTCGAATGTCGGCTCTCAATTCATCATGGAAGCCTCAGAGAAAAAATCAGAAAAAACAGCCTTAGCTCTCCGACTCAAAGAAGAACTCAGGAAGCACTTCCGTCCAGAGTTCCTCAACCGTATCGACGACATCGTGACCTTCGAAGCCCTGAGCAAAAAACACCTTCACAAGATCGTGGACGTGCAGCTCTTAGATATTCAAAAACGCCTCCTCGAGCAGGGCATCAGAATCGAGCTCAGCGATAAAGCCAAAGAGTACCTTTCCAACAAAGGCTTCGATCCAGCCTTCGGCGCACGACCACTAAAGAGAGTTATCCAAAAAGAACTGCTGGATCCATTGGCCATGATGATCCTTTCAGGTGAACTCAACAAAACCAAAACCACAGATGTTTCGAAGGTGACTATAGACGTCGCGAAAGGAGCTCTCGTTTTCAAATAGTTGTTCAGGTGCTGTTGAGAATCGACACCAATCAGATACTTGTCATAAAACTGATGAGATAGTAAAATGCTATCTCGTATTTTGTAACATGTATATGGATAAGATCTTATCTCTCAGAATCAGTACTTCAGAAAACCAAGAAAGCTCAAACATTTTTTTCCTTCCGTCCGCAGTTCTTCACAACATGATGACGATGCCAAATGCTGGTCTCTCAATTTTTGAAGCAGAATTAGATGATGGCGTTTTCTATTCAGAAGCGTCTACCATGCTCTTGGGAGAAGAAGATGGAAAATTAGTGGTGGCAAGTACACGAGTAGATCTTTTTGAAAGTTTGTTTACCGGCTTTCGTGGTGAGGTTCACGACCCAGATCATCATAGCGTTGTCTGCAAGAGCCTAGGAACAGAGGTTGAGTATTTCATCCTCGAAAACCCTATTATTGATGTCATGAACATTACTATTTCAAAAATTTCCAATTTGGTGCAGAGATTGCCAGGAATGGAGAAGTTCGTAGATCGAATAAGCATGTTCGAAATATCTGCGGACGGAGTTCAGGTTCATGTTATCCTCCAGCCAAACAGAGAAGATCAAGCATACAACAGCGAAATTATCGACCTTTCGAATCCCTATTATATTCCTGAGGGCAAAATGGTGAGGATTTTCCTTTCGAAAGATAAGGTGTTCTTTGCAACACAGAACCCGGACAGCCTGGCAGAGATGTTCTCAACAGCAGATGTGGAAATATTAGAAAACCATAAATCTGTAGGATTTTGTATCCAACAAGGAATCCCCCTCGATAGTTCAATAGTTGTCGTTGCTGGAGTTGAGGTGAAAAGTGGTTTTTATGTTCGTTCTGAATATCACAAAGATGTAGCTGATGATCGAAAGAAGAAGTTTGATAAAGGTTTGGAAGAATTCATGAAGGGTGTGTAAGCTGAGAGGGTATTACAAAAAACTATGGAAACCCTCTGGTCCGAGTACAGCCTGCAAATCATGATCTCTCTCGGGCTTCTGGCCGTGATTTTCATCTACACCTGGTTGAGAGACATTGTTGATTCTCCTACAGATACTCACGTTCAAGATCCAAAATCTGAATATAAAGAGATGTCGAGTTCATCGAATGATGATGGGTTCTGGGATAATACCCGCGAAAATAGTCCTGAGGAGAAGCTTGAGGTGAATAACAGTTCGGAGAAGACCTTTAAAGGAGTTTCTATGGGATTTGGAAATAAGGAGGGTGGGAAAACTCGCATTATTACTTCGAAGCAGATTCGTGTTCCGTTGACAGGAGATATGATTGAAGCTCTGCAGAATCTCGATGCTGCTAACTTCATTACCCGCATGCTGGTGAAGAAATTCGTTCCTGACAACCTCCTGGATGAACTCGTTGCCAAGGCTATGAACAACGAATTAGAAGCCGGCATGACTTTGGAGATCAAAAACGGAGAAATTCACCTCACCCGAAATCCAAGTAGCTAGCAAGGATCTACTCTTTCATCGACTTCTAAAGAAGACTACAATACTGGTAGTGATTTTTAATAATACATATGGAAATTTTTGCACTGTTTGGGCTGCTGTTCACACTCGCACCCATCATTATAGTAGTTTTGGTGGTGATTATTCGTCAAATCAAGGAATACCAACGGGGAGTCATGTTCACGATGGGAAAGTTCTCAGGGATTAAGGAACCAGGATGGAGATTGGTGATTCCTATCTTTCAGTCCATGACCAAGGTCGACATGCGAGTGAAGGCTGTTGATGTCCCGAGTCAAGAAGCTATCACGAAAGATAACGTATCAGCCAAAGTAAACGCCGTGATTTACTACAAGGTTCGAGATGCCGGTAAGGCAATTCTAGAAGTCGAAAACTTTTTCTACGCGGTGAGCCAGCTGGCGCAGACCACTATGAGAAATGTTGTTGGTGAAACCACACTCGATCAACTGCTTACCCAACGTGAACAAATCTCAGATA
>CAYGRJ010000017.1:0-10320 GCA_964352285.1 uncultured Candidatus Peribacteria bacterium | reverse complement strand
CTCAGATAAGATTGAAGAGATTGTTGATAAGGCTTCAGACCCATGGGGGATAGAGGTGATCTCTGTAGAGCTCAAGGATGTGATCCTTCCAGAAAACATGAAGCGAACCATGGCGAAGGAAGCCGAAGCAGAACGGGAAAAAAGAGCGGTGATTATTAAAGCCGAAGGAGAAGTCGTTTCTGCAGAAAACATGGCAAAAGCAGCTGCAACACTTGCATCAGCCCCTGGAGCACTTCACCTCAGAACCCTTCAGTCTGTTAACGATCTTTCTTCAGACCAGTCGAACACAACGATTTGGATGCTTCCTGTTGAAGTCCTTCGTGCACTTGAAGCTACAACTACAAGAAAATAAGAATTTCTCCCTCTCCACTTTGTGAAAACCTTTACCTATACAGCTCGGAATGCCGAAGGTGATGTCGTCCAGGGGACGGTAAAAACTTCAAACTTTCAGCATGCCACCGAAAGCATCCGAGCCAAAGGTTTAGAGCTGATTTCTTTAGAAGAGATGCAGCAGAAAGTCGAAGAGCTCAGGACCTTCGTCGCAGAAACACTCGATGAAGATCATCACAAAGCAGAAGAGGTGATTCTCGCCAGCAACATGGAAACGGCTCAGGAAGTCCTTCAAGAAGACTTTGGAGAAGAATTAGAAAAGGTAATGAGAAAGGAAGATCAGGTTTCAGAGAGTCCTGAGCCAGAAGTTGAATCACAATCATCGGAGTCGATCATTTTTTCTCCAGCAGAAAAGAAGCCTCTTTGGTCTCGTTCTTTTCCTCATGCTCAGCTCGAAAGGGCTCAAGAAGAGCTCAAGGGATTATCAACAAGACCTGGACTCTCTTCTGAACTCAAACAGGACCTCGAAAATATTCTCCAAAAGATCACCCTGGTCAAAGAACATCAAAACAAGAAGTACTGGAAAGATCTCAGAAAGGAAATCAAGTCGAAGAGGAAACAGGTTGAGAGGTTTTTGGAGCAGCAACAAGACCAGTCTTGGAATGAGCTTCAGAAGCAGTCAGCGCATTTAGATTCCTATTCAGAGTTTTCAGAAGGTGTTCACCAGCAGCGAGAACAAGAGAAGCAGAAGATGACGACAGAACCAACAATAAAGAAGGCTTCTTCACTGATGAAGATGATTCAAGTGCTGAGCGATCCCAATATTCATGATGAGAGGGAGGTGCTGCTCAAGCAGCGTTATGAATCCCTTTGGATCGAGATGGATAGATTTATGGGAGCCTTGATGGTCTTTTACCTCTGCTTCTTCTTCGTGGGTTACTACCTCAAGCGTTCCGGGATACCAGATAACATCTTAGTAGATATCTACACCGCAACGCTCTTCAAGCAGATCACCCTGGGGCTTTTCCTCTTTTCTGCCGCCATTGGTATTCGAAACCAGTTTCTTCCCAAGAAGGTTTCAAGTGACGCGCTTATCATCACCATCTGGCTGCTCAGCACCTGGTGGATAGTCATGTAGGGCTAATAGATCGTGTATTAAAAAAATGCCACTGATATTCAGTAACATTTTTTTGGCTGGGATGCAGGGAGTCGAACCCCGAATCTTCCGGACCAAAACCGGCTGCCTTACCATTTGGCCACATCCCATCGGAATTGTTGTGCACATTTTGGGAGACCAGAACGAATCTCTCCCGCCACCCAATAGTGCTCAGCTAGTATACGAAAAAATAGGGGATTGACCAAGAAAAAGCCGAGTTTTTCCTGAAGAATCACCTATTATTAAAACGTGACTCTTGTCACTTGACTAGCATGCATATTATATAAATAAGCACAAAAAGGGCTTATAATGCAGCCAACACTTCGGGAAACGGAAGCGTTCCCCATTGTCCCTTGAAAACACCGAAGGAAAAAAGATGACTGACATTGATATGGAAGATGCTCTCAGGGCTATGGACGCCCTTGAAGAGTTGGAAGAGGGTGGAGAAGAAGATGAGGATCTCATTGATTCAGGAGCACACCTCATTCCTGAGGAAGGTGCTGAAGAAGAGAGTCCTGAACTCGAAGCTTCACCCACCAGACGCCAAAAGATCTGGCGAGCTGCTGTCTCCCTCTTCGAGGAAGAGACAGAGGAAGCTCAAGAGACGGTTCTCGGACCGCTACTCAAGGGCCACCTCAAAACCCTCTTGGGAGGTGGTGCCATCATGGGAGCTGTGAAGGGGATGATGGTGGGGATAGACTCCACCTATTACAACCTTTTTCACAATCACCTTGAGTGGTACCACGCTCTTATCATCTACGCGCTTGCCGTAGGTGCCGGTCGCACGGTTATCCCCATGCCGGGGAAGCCAGAAGGGTCCAAGACCTATGGAGCGGCGAGGAAGACGAAAACTTTCGTTACCTCACCACTCATTGTTCTGGGGCTGCTCTACATTTTCCTTCGTGTGTTCGTCAAATAGACCACGAAGGGACAATGGGATGCCACCCGTCATAGCTTAATAGCGACGACGGGTGGCTTCGGCTTGTCTATTTCTCGAGAAGTTCACGCACTACAGGGGCGATCTCTTGAGCCCAAAGGGCATACATCTTTCCACTGGGATGCAGACCATCAGCAGCAGTCATGTCTTGATCATCTGCAGCTTGCTTGCTGATCTCAAAAATATCCACCACAGGGAGTTCTCTTTCTTCTGCTGCTTCTCTAATAATCTCATTAAAACCTTCGAGGCCTTTGCTAATATCCCTTCCTCCACCATAGAAAGAACCACTCGGAGTTACCGAGAAATCAGGAATGGTCACCAGTAAGATCTGTATATCAGGAGATTCATCAGTAATACCATCGAGGATCATTTCGAGTCGTGATCGGAAAGTGTCTGCACCCACACCTTGAACCCAGTCATTCACCCCAATCTGAACGGTTACGAATTCCGGCGCTAGGCGATTCACCAAGGGCAGTTCATGATCCAGAGCGTCTTGAGTGGTGAAACCCGTTCTTGAAGGGTTAGCAATGATCTGAAGATTCTTCCCATCTTGCTCAAGCAGAGAAACCAATTGGTTAGGCCATCGTTCAGATTCCACCACGCCTTCACCGATCGTATAGGAATCTCCGATAGGGAGGTATCGCATAATGTGTTGGTTATCAGGTTCTGGAATATCTTGGGGGCCTAAGCCACCGAGGGGATTGAGGCCAAAGAGAAATCCAAACAAGATTGAAAAGAGTGAGTCCATAAAAGTTATTTTAGTCCCAGGCATCTAAACGATGCTTCACCTGTTTCTCCAGGTCTTCAAGGGTGACGGTTAAGGGTTGTTCTAATTGCTTGAGCTCACGATCAGAGACAAAACCTGCCCAGATCTTCTTCCAAGCACTGAGCTGCCGCTGATGCTTCTTATCCACATCAACTGCACGCCGTTTCAAGTCTTCTATGCAGAGCTGAACGGTCAACAAGTCCTCATCTCGACCAGCGTATTCCAGTACCTGATCAGCTTGGAAGTATCGCTTCTCGTAGGGGCGTTCTCGCTCACGCCACCACATGCGCATCAGCGCTTTAAAGATATGCTGTCGATCATCACGCCCAGGATTCACCAGCTTCATGCAGCTGTCGAACTGCTCTTGCACTTGAAGGAAGATCTTCTCAAAACTCTTATAGGGCTTACTTGCCCAGGTGTATCGAGTATTCTTGAGAATAGCGGAATGCAGCATCTCCATAAAGGCGAGGCTCATCCACAGGGCTGTCCCAAAGTTTTCATTGTTGAAGTGAGAGTTCAGGAGTTTTTCAAAACTATCCATACCAGCACTCCTAAGACGAGTGACTTTCACAAAGCCTTTTCGGGTTGAGCACTTTTCCAAAACCTTCAGCATTTCATCTCGATACTCGATATAGGTCTTTCCCGTTTCAACTGCTACTCCAGAGTGTTCTAAGAGAAAGGCTTCAAAGAGCTTGTCTTGTTTGGCGTAGCTTTCAATAACATCCCTCAGCTGCTTTTCATCGAGTTGTTCAACAAGTCCCTTCAGATAGTCGTATTTTTTTGCCATAGGCATGCTTAGTTGTATCTCTACGATAAGCCTCACCTTCTGTTAAATCAATAGCTTCAGGCCAAAGAAAATGAGAGACAAGGAGAGGAGTTTTAATATACTGCTCACATGACGAGAGTTGAGAAGAGGGCGGATAAGATCAGCACCAATCACTAAGCTGCTGAGGCTTACAATAGCACCACCCATAAAGAGGATGTAGAGAGTCGCAACCGCAAGAAATCCGTGATTTTTCCAAGCCAGTAAGGCAGTTGGTCCAAGAACAGTCAGCCAGATTAAGTAACCAAAGGGGCTTAGAAGATCAATCCCAATGGCTTTGAGAAATGGCTTTGCACTTGTTGAAGTGGAGATGATCCCAGCATTTTTCCATTCAAGGATACCCATAGATATGAGAAGAATGGCTCCAAGGTAAGGAACAAGAATTAAAAAACCATCAACGCGATTCCCGATGGCGAGAGTAGTGATCATGAGAGGTGCAATAAAGAGGTTTGCAACTAATATGGAGAGTGGGATAGTTAGGGCGCGTTTTTTTCCGTGCTTGAGCGATTCCCCAAGGGCAAGTGACATGATAGGGCCTGGAGAAAACCCACTGACGATCCCGAGCAATAAGACTTCTAATGCTGACATAAAATAAGTAAAGAATATGAGGACATCCTATCGTTCTGGATATTATCGTCAATATGCCGTAACATAATGACAACACTCATCATCAATATGAAAAATAGCCAAGCAGACCTTGCAAAACAACTCACACAGATTGGGATAGCACACTATGATGCTCAGGTTTATATCGGGCTCCTAAGAAGAGGACTAACGGTTGCGGGAGCATTATCAAAGTACCTGAAGATGAAGAGAAGTACGGTATATTCCTCTCTAGATAACCTTATTGCCATTGGTCTGGTTTCGCTGACATCACACGATGGGGTTAAGCACTATCAGGCAGAAAGCATTGATCGTTTAGACGATTATTTGTCGAATAAGATGAAAGAGGTTCAGGATCAGCAAGGGTTACTTGAATCACTCAGAGGAGATCTCAAAAATCTTGAATCTCAGCATCATGTTCCTCCAAGCGTTACTATTTATGAAGGACAAAGAGGAGTTCTTAACCTCTTAATGAAGACTCTGGATAACAATCCTGAAGAAATCCTAGTTATTGGCCAGCATAATCCCCAAACAGATCATATCCCCGAGTTTACAGAAAGAAGAATTCAGAGAAAAATTCCAACACGAGTGATAGCATCTGATTCTCCTTGGCTCAGGAAGGAACTGAAAAAAGACAAAAGATCCTTTCGCAAAACGACCTGCGTTGACCAAAAAATACCTGCAAGTGTTCATATCTATGAAGACTCTGTGATCCTCTTCACCTATACGGGGGATGATCCGGTAGGTGTGCACATAGAAAACGAAGACATCGCGACGACATTCAAGATCGTTTACGAAATGCTCGAGGAAAGCCTTACTTAGCGGTGCATCTCGATTTCTTTCACCAAGAAGAAGCTCAGTATTGTACGGATAACCACGATGAGAAGAATCTGGAAAAGGGTTTGGGTTGTAGAAGCAAAGGCAAGGCGAAGCAAGTCTCCCACTATGAAAAAATCGAGAGCAAGAATGATACGATGAACAAATCGACTCCGGATCTTGTGGTAGTGCTTATCGGTAAGGGAATAAGAGCCTGAGACTTTTGGGTGCTTAATAAACTTCGAAAGCAATTGAAATCCCGCCATCAAGATAAAGAAGATCGCAATGGCATCGAACAGTAGTGAGCTCGCGTTGAAGATGTCGGTGATAATACCCATTTTCTTTCTTGAGAAAATTAGATCAGAATTAGTCCACAACTTACTGTACTCGAAATAAAGACTGGAGCCAATCTATTCAGCTGGGCAGGATCCGGTTTCTTTAGTCAGAAACATGAGAGCCTTAGCTTATTGAACTTTTTCTAGGCAATCTCGCAAGGAGTATCCTTCACACTCAGCAGGATCAAAGTCGAGTTCGAAATGCTGATTGTTTACCTTATTCTGGCGAATATCCCATTCCAATGAGCTTGAATCACAGCAAGCTAAACCCGGTTCATCATGTTCAGTTAGAGAGTTGATACTATAGAAACGAAAGGTGAACTCTTGAGGTGATACGCGAATGGTAGATCTGTTTACAACGCGGTGTAAAAAAGTATTCATGACCTGTTGAAAGTGATCTGGTGTGAGTGAAAGGAGGTAGTCAGTAACAGGTATTACAGCGATTTCTTGAGATTGTTTAAAATCTCTGTGTCCAAATAATATTATATCTTCAACTCCATTTCTCCTCATTTGAGGAAGAATGTATTTAGTCAGTAGTTCTCCATCAAAATATTGATTCGATTTCCCAAATTTCACAGCTCTACCAGTCTCTTGCATTACAAATGAAACACGGGCTCCATCAATAACTAAATTGCCATCATTATCTCGGATATTAAGTGAGGTGTATTTCTTTCTTTGGAATTCTTCAACAGTTAATCTTGATGCTATTTTTGCCTTATCAATAAGATCTAAATTATTAATAATCCTCTCGAGTGTAAGAAGATTATCTATATTTACCAGGTTGTCTTCCTCTTCTACTAGATCTTTATCTACTTGGGTATTTATTCTGTTGAATGGATCAATAAGAGAGGTGGTAATTTGCTGGGAAATAGTTCTATCTACTCCAGTGATCGATATAAGAGCTTTATCGATATTATCGAGAATAAGTATGTCAGAGAATTCTTCATTAATATACTCTATTAAAACCTCATAGTGAGAGTCCAATGAGTGTTCTTCTAGTACTTTCCTGAGTTGTTTAAGTTGCTCAGATCTCACTTGAGCATTTCTACCTTCTTCAATCTGCATTCTTGAAAATCCTCTAAGTGAGCGTATATATGATTTGTTTCTCATCCATTCTAACTCTTCCGGGCTATAGCTTTTAGCAACAGCAGATACACCAGATTCAATAGTAATATCTATATTTTCCTCTAAAGCACGGAGTAACCAGCGAAAAGTACTTGAAAGTGGGCCGCGAATATCGAGTATCGCTTTTCCTTCCACTTCAAAGAAGCGACTCGAAAGAGAGTCATTCTGTTGAAGGGCTCTTAAAAACAATTCTACTGCTAAGCTAGCAGGGTTTTGCTGAGAGCCAGCCCCTTCAACTAAAGACTCTACGGAGATTCGACCTGTGTCTGAGATTGATGGCTTATGATGCATTTTTGGTGATCTCTTGATCGATCGAGATCGCTTGAGGCCTCCTTTTATCATCCCAACGAGCTTTCGGATGCTCTGTGCGGCTTTTTTAAAGAGGAGCTCATCATCTTCACCTCCAAATACAGATATGGTCATGAGGGTTTCAAGTGCTCCTAGGAATTCCTGTATATCTGCTTCTTTCAAGAGATTTGACTCGAGATAAGTTGATTGGAGAAAGGCAGAAAGAGCACGAAGATCATCAAGTTCTGGGGTATTCGATTTTCGTGAAAGGGCATCGAGCAATTCTGATCGAGAATTTGGGATCGCATCAGAAGACGGCGTTTTCGATGGACCCTGAGCATCTTTCGATGGCTGATGAGGTTCTCGATTTGGCGAATCTGGAGTTACCATAAAGACAGACGAATAAAAGACTCGAAGAGTTTATAAAACCCGATAAACCCCCCAATAATTGGTGAAATTTTAACAGAAAGCACTCATTAGTCAAAGGAGAGTCAGCTGAGGAAAGCCATTCTGTTGTCAACATCTTACGACAAGTGACCTAGCCAACAAGAAGGCATTGCTCAAAGCAGATAGAGTTTATATGGTGGAGCTATACAGTTCTTCATTTACCCCTATGGCAGACATTAATCCCTTCGAAAGTGCTCAAGAACAGATTAGAAACGCCGCTAAGAAGCTTCCGGGGATGGAAGATTCCTTACTGGAGCAGATTCTTCAGCCCATGCGGGTGCTTGAAGTTAACGTCCCTGTTCGTATGCACGACGGGACAACAAGGGTCTTCAAGGGCTTTCGATCTCAACATAACGATGCCAGAGGGCCTATGAAGGGGGGTATTCGCTATCATCCTGAGGTCACTCGAGATGAAGTGATGGCGCTGTCTACTTGGATGACGATGAAGTGCGCCACAGTAAATATCCCTCTCGGGGGTGGAAAAGGAGGGGTCATTTGCGATCCTAAAAACATGACTGAAGGGGAGTTAGAACGCCTTTCACGGGGATACATCAGAGGTCTCTACAAATACTTAGGGCCCAATCAAGACGTTCCGGCGCCAGATGTGTACACCACTTCTCAGATCATGGCCTGGATGAATGACGAGTATGAGGTGTTAGTCGGGCAGAAAGCCCCAGGGATGATTACCGGAAAACCCTTAGAGTTGGGTGGTGCAGCAGGGAGGTCCATCGCCACAGCTCAAGGGGGTTTTTACTGCATTGAAAAGCTCGTCGAAAAGATGGGGCTCGATAAAGTCGACACCACTATTGCCATACAAGGATTTGGAAATGCTGGATCAGTGATGGCAACGCTTCTGCACGATGCAGGTTACCGAGTCGTTGCTGTGTCCGATTCGAAGGGGGGCGTTTACCGTTCAGCTGGGATCGTTCCGAGTAAGGCAATGGATGTGAAGGGGCAGAAAGCCCATTTGGCGTGTTACGAAGCTGGAGGGATCTGTGATGTCTCAGCTCTCAAGAAAGATAAGGAGTACAAGGCCATCGATAATAAAGAAATTCTTGAGCTCGAGGTCGATATACTGGTTCCCGCTGCCTTGGAGAACGTGATTACCAAAGAAAATGCAAAGAAGATTAAGGCTAAAGCTATCGTAGAGTTGGCAAATGGACCAACTACTCCAGAAGCAGATAAGATTCTCAAGAAAGATGGAGTTATCGTGATACCAGACATTCTTGCGAATGCTGGGGGAGTGACGGTCAGCTACTTCGAGCAGGTTCAAAATGCTTACAATTACTATTGGGAGCTAGAAGAAACCCTCGAGAAGCTCAAAAAGATCATGGATTCAGCCTTCGATAAGGTCTGGGAAATGAAGGAAGCTCACGGAGCTGATATGAGAACGGCTGCTTATATGGTTGCCATTAAGCGAGTGGCAGATGCCATGAGGCTGCGAGGAAGAAGAAACGGAACGCAGTTTGATGTGATAACCACTTCAGACTACTGCCCTTACTAAGGTGTTCCTGTGATTCGTAGCTTCGGCGTTGAAAAGAGATATTCAGTCCTCACATACACAGAGTACGCTGCGTCAGAAAATCTCTTTTCGCCTTGAATCTTTCGAATCACAGAAACACCACGGTTTTGGTCTCGTAAATACATTAAAATCGTTGCTATTGACTTCTGTAAGCCAAAAGCTAAACTCTTAGCACACTACTAAGAGTTGATATGCTATCCGCTTCCAAAAAAGTCGATTACGCCCTCCTCATGATGGCATCATTGCCAGATCAGGGTTCGGAAGAATTTCGTTCTCTTCAAGATATTGCTGCCGAAAAGCACCTTTCAGCTGGGTTTCTTGGGCAACTGATGATGCCTTTAAAGAAATCAGGGTTGGTGAGCTCGCGAGAAGGCGTTAAAGGCGGATATCAGCTATCACGACCAAGTCAGGATATCTCTTTGAACGATATCTACACAGCTCTTGAAGGTCCTCTGAAGCTCACGGCTTGTCTCGATGCAGAAAGCTCATGCGCCTGTGAAAAAGCATGTCCGACCAAAACGGTCTGGTCAGACCTTCAGGAACTCATGAACAACTATCTCTCCCACAAATCTTTATCCGATTTTAGAACACTCTAATGTCTAAATCCCTGCTCTCCATATCCAACCTTCAGGTAAACGTTGCCGACCATGAAATTCTCAAAGGCATCAGTTTCGATGTAGAGCCTGGAAAGGTCTACGCCCTGATGGGACCAAATGGTTCAGGAAAAAGTACTTTGTCGTACACCATCGCTGGTCACCCCAAATACCAGATCACCGGAGGAAAGATCGAGTTTGAAGGAAAAGACATCAGCAACATGAGCCCAGACGAACGAGCCAAGCTTGGGATCTTTCTCTCTTTTCAGTACCCCAAGAGCATCCCTGGTGTGACCCTCACGAACTTTCTCCGCTCTGCCTATAAGGCTGTAAAAGATGATGACATCCGAGTCTTCGACTTTCACAAGAAGCTCAAGACCAAGATGGATGAGCTCGGGATGCCTCACAGTTTCATGAGTCGTTTTGTAAACGAAGGCTTCTCAGGAGGAGAAAAGAAAAAGGCAGAGATTCTTCAGGCTATGGTCCTCGAACCAAAGCTCGTGATTATGGATGAAACCGATTCGGGTCTCGATGTCGACGCCATGAAGGTTGTCGCAGAAGGAGTTCAAAAACTTCTGG
>CAYGRJ010000016.1:0-13152 GCA_964352285.1 uncultured Candidatus Peribacteria bacterium | reverse complement strand
GATTCAGACCCATTTGCTATCATCGATTAATTTATGGCGGACTCAAATGTCTTTAGCGAATCAAGAGAGAAACCGATCACCTCTTTTCAAGATATCGATCGTTCGCGTTTTGATGATAAAAACGAAGAGAAGTCTGTAAAGGATTCAAAGCTTGGCATCAATGAAGAAGTCGTTCGCATGATCGCGACAGAAAAAGATGAACCCACATGGATGCTCGAGAAGCGACTCGAAGCTCTCAAGGCCTTTCAAGAAATGCCCATGCCAAATTTTGGGCCTTCGCTCGACGCCTTAGACCTTCAGGAAATTTGTTATTACCGGAGGGCAGATGATGTCAGCAACGCCAAGACTTGGGAAGACGTCCCTGACGACATCAAAAATACTTTTGAAAAATTAGGGATCCCAGAAGCTGAACGAGAAGTTCTTGCTGGAGTTGGGGCTCAGTACGAATCAGAAAATGTGTATCACAAGCTCAAAGAAGAATGGTCATCTCAAGGAGTGATCTTCGAAGATATGGATATCGCTGTCCGCGAACATGAAGATCTCGTCAAAGAATACTTCATGACCTGTGTACCTATTCGGGATCATAAATTCGCTGCACTCCATGCAGCGGTCTGGAGTGGGGGAACCTTCCTCTACCTTCCAAAGGGAGTCAATATGACTCAGCCTCTTCAGGCCTACTTCCGGATGAATGCTAAGAGAGGTGGCCAGTTCGAGCACACGCTCATCATTGCCGAAGAAGGATCAGAAGCTCATTACATCGAAGGCTGTTCAGCACCACAGTATGGAATGAGCTCACTCCACGCAGGATGTGTAGAAGTCTTCGTGAAGAAAGGAGCTCGCTTCCGATATTCATCGGTCGAGAACTGGAGTAAGAATACTTACAACTTGAATACCAAAAGAGCCATTGCCGAAGAAGACGCCATCATGGAATGGGTGGGAGGAAACTTAGGATCCGGTGTGACCATGCTCTATCCCTGTACTATTCTCAAGGGAGATCGTTCAAAAGCAGACCATCTCTCAATCGCTTTCGCGGGTGACGGACAATACCAAGATACCGGTGCAAAAGTTATCCACATCGGAAAAGATACCAAATCAAATGTCCTCTCCAAAGGACTCAGTAAAGATGGAGGAACATCTAACTACAGAGGTCTCCTTCGTATTCTTCCTTCTGCATCTGGATCTCAGGCTTCAGTCAATTGTGACAACCTGATTCTCGATCAATCATCACTTTCATGTGCAGATCCCGTCATGGAAATCCACGAAGAATCTGCAGAAGTTTCTCACGAAGCTCGGGTGGGTTCCATAGGGGAAGACGAACTCTTTTACCTGATGAGTCGAGGGATAACAGAAGCAGATGCCATGGCTATGATTGTCCAAGGATTCATAGAGCCAGTCGTGAAAGAACTCCCGCTCGAATACGCCGTGGAGCTCAACCGACTGATTGAATTAGAAATGGAAGGCGCTTAATTATTTGCATGATCGATATCAACAACATCAGCGGAGATCAACTCGATGAACGAGGAATGATGACACACGAACCCCGATGGATGCGCGAGCAACGTCAGCAATCATGGGAAGCTTTTCTGGCGAGTCCTGAGTTGAATTGGAGAAGAACCAAGACCCCCAAGTGTGATATCGATGCTACTCTAAAAATTTCATTTCCTAAATCAGGAGTAGAGCCACTCAAGGTTGAAAAGAAAGTTCCTGAAGGGTGCTCAGGAAAGATCACCATCAAAGACAACAAGGTTCTGAGAATCTCCATTCTTCCAGAGCTCACCTACAAAGGTGTAATTTTCTGCGATATGCAAACAGCTCTCTTAGAAAGAGCAGACCTTATCGATCAGTACTTAATGAAACACGAGATCAAAGGAGCAGATAAGCTGAGTCATCTTCATAAAGCACTCTGGGAAAATGGTTACTTTCTCTATGTCCCAGAGCATCTTCATATAGAAGAACCCTTTCAAGTGCAGATTATCCATTCATCAGATCAGTCACTCCTCCAACGACACCTGATCATTCTCGATAAAGATGCTAACGCTACTGTCGAAGAACTCTTTGAGTCAGAAGGGAGTCAAAAAGAAAAAGTTATCAACACTTCTCACCTGGAAGTCTTCACGGAAGAAAACGCTCAGCTTTATCTCAACGCGATCCAAAACTTTTCTTCGAATGTGTACCATCTGGAAGAACGTTCATTAGTTGCCAAGCGTCATTCACATATTCATCACTTGGTCACTGAGCTTGGTGCAGGAGCAGGTAGGATCAGTATCATTGGAGAGTCTCAAGAAGAAGGAGCGCAAGTTCATCATGATGGAGTCATATCGGGAACTGAAGACCAACGATTCAAGATGATCATTGAGCTCCATCATGAAGCTCAGCACAGCGAAGGGAAGATGCGTTATAAAGGCATTCTTTCAGATTCCTCTCAGTCTTATCTGCAAGGAAACATTATCGTCACCCCAAAAGCTCAAGGGACTTCATCTCGACTTGAAGAGCACACCCTCTTGATGAGTAAAAATGCTAAGTGCGATGCGCTTCCAGCATTAGATATTCAGACCGATGATGTAAATGTGTCTCATGCTGCCTCCGTTCGTCAGACTGATGAAGACCAGCTCTTCTACTTAATGAGTCGCGGCCTCACAGAAGTCCAAGCTCGGCAACTGCTCATGGAAGGATTCTTCGAAGATATCCTCGATGGTATCAGCAGGCCACAATGGTATACCTTCACCAAAGAACTCTTATCTCAACGTCTCCAAATCTCTCATGATTAATCAAGACTTCATCAACGATCAGTTTCCGATCCTCAGGCGCCAGTCGCATGGTCATGATCTTTGCTACCTTGATTCTGCCAACACGAGTCTCACGCCAGAAATGGTTCTGCAGAAAATGAATGAGTACTATCGAGACTACAATGCCAACGTTCATCGCTCTCTCTATGAAAGCAGTGAGAAAGCGACCCTTGAATACGGAAAGGCTCGGGAGAAAGTCCAGCAGTTTTTAGGCGCAAAATCTCAACAAGAAATTATTTTCACCAAGAACGCGAGTGAAGCACTCAACCTTGTCGTTCAAACATGGGGGAGAGAGAATCTTTCTGAAGGTGACACGGTCGTGCTCTCTCTCATGGAACACCACAGCAACATTGTCCCTTGGCAAATCCTCCAAAAGGAGCGAGGGTTCAAGATTCATTTCCTTTCCCTGACTGAAGACGGGCGACTCGATCTCGATGAATACCAATCTGTTCTTCAGCAGCAGCAGGTAAAGGTGGTGAGCATCGTTCATCAATCAAATGTGCTCGGAACGATTAATCCCATAAAGAAAATGGCGGAGCTTGCTCACCAGCACGGATCCCTCTTCATGGCCGATGGATCTCAATCAGCTCCGCATATGCCAGTGAATGTTTCTGAGCTCGCTGTCGACTTCTTCGTATGCACCGGCCACAAAATGTACGGACCAACGGGAGTTGGAGTGCTCTATGGAAAGAAAGAACTTCTCGAATCCATGCCACCATTCCTTGGAGGAGGAGACATGATCCGTACGGTAGAAACCTCTGGATCAACCTGGAACGAGCTCCCCTATAAATTCGAAGCCGGCACTCCCAACATCGCTGGAGTGATCGGACTCGGTGCTGCTATCGATTTTATAAATGAAATCGGAATCAATACTCTTCACGATCATGAACAGCGACTCATGAAAAAAGCTCTTCATAAGCTCAAAGAAATACCAGGTCTACAGATCTTTGGACCTCAAACATCAGAAGAACGTGGAGCAACCATTACCTTTTCACTCGAAGGCATTCATCCTCACGACATCGCTAGCATGCTCGGTGAAAGCGGAGTCTGTATTCGAGCAGGTCATCATTGTGCACAACCTCTTATGGAGTATCTTCAGGTTCCGGCAACGGCACGCATCAGCTTCGCTGCTTACAGTGCTGAAGATGATATCTCAACCTTGATCAATGCCATCAAAGAAGTTCAACATAAATTTAAATAACCAGTAACGAGCAACTCGTAATACCTGCAACCAGATGAGTATCTACATGGACAACATCATCGACCTCTACAAAAATCCACTCAATCAGGGAGAGCTTAAGGACGCATCAGTAACTCACCGAGCCTACAATCCCTTATGTGGTGATGACATTACCGTTGACCTTCTTGTAGAAGAGAACAAGATCGTAGATGTCAGACACAGGGGAGTCGGCTGTGCTATCAGTCAGGCTGCTGTTTCAATGCTTACGGAAGAGGTCAAAGGCAAGGAGCTTGATGAAGTCATGAATATCAACAAAGAAGATGTTATTGAGATGCTGGGTATTGAACTCGGACCAGTACGTCTCAAATGTGGCCTCCTTGGACTCGAGTCTCTTCATTTAGCCATTCAAGAATTTAAAAAATAACTATGCTTCCAACCATTGAAAAAACAATGATTATTGGGGAAATCGTTTCGATGTTTCCCGAAGCGGCAGAAGTGATTCAAGGCTATGGAGTTCATTGTGTTGGATGTCATGCCAATGCCTACGAAACACTCGAGCAGGGAATCTTAGGTCATGGCTTTTCAGAAGATGAACTTCAGGATTTAGTTGATGAGCTCAATGAGTATATTCAAGACATCAATGCCAATGGTGGGGATCCCAATAAACTCCCACCTGAAGCAGATCAATTCAAAATCCACCTTACTCCTGCTGCCATCAATCAGATAAAGTCTGTGATCAAGAAGGATAAGAAAGATGGTGTGCCTCTCAAAGTAACCATTCAAGTTATAGCAGGAGTCTATAAATATGGCATCAATTTTTTGGAAGGTGAAAAGTCTGAATTCGATAAGATCTTCGAATACGAAAACGGGACAGTTCTCCTCGCTGCAGATAAAAGGGATTACAAAAAGTTTCGTGATCTAGAAATCGATTTCGTCAAAGAGGAAGACCGAGCAGGATTTAAGATGAACAATCCCAATCAAAAGATTTAGTTGATGCACCTTTCGCAATCTCCTCGAAGTTGCTTATCAATTTGATAGAGGGCATAGCTCATCATCAGCAAGCTGAGAACCTTCATCCATCCATTGTACTCCACCGTAAACCCAACGGATACTCCCATGGCAGCAAAGATGGGCAGTGAACAAACAGGGCAGAAAACGGTAAGCGTGCCAATAATAGCTCCAATACCTGAGACAGATGCAGCCTTATATGATGCCTGTCTCATTTTGATGGTGGCGTAAAAACCAACGACAACAGCACCTGCGAGTAAGCTTAAGATGATCGCAAAAAGAATATTAGGAGTATTCAGTCCAGCTCCTGGTACACACATCAAGTCCTTAAAGCCAATCATCTGAGACATGATATAAAACTGAACATCAAAAAATATGAAAGCAAAAGCCAGCGCTGTGATAGCAGACGCTGGCTTTTTGAGGACTGTTATAATTGATGAGTTTTTGGTCATGTTAGAGAGATTCTATAGCTGCTTTGAATGCAGCATAGGGTTGAGCTCCGGATAGACGCTTTGCAGTCGTTCCATTGGTGATGATAAATCCTGGAGTTCCGTTGATACCATTGAGTGAACCATCAGTAGTGTCTTTTTGCACTTCATCAGCATATTTCTGTTCTGACATACAGCTCTTGAAGCTGGTCATGTTAGCACCAAGTTCTTCAGCGTAAGCTTCAAGAGAAGACATTGGAATTGACCCAGATGATGCTCCTTCAAAAATCTTTTCATGGATCAAGTAGTATCCTGCATCTCCTTTTTGTTCTCGGAAACATTCTGCAGCGATAGCAGCTGGAGTGGCATCGTAGTGAAAGCTAAGAGGGAAGTCTCGGTATACGTAGTTTACCTTTCCATTGTCGATAAAGTTCTTCTTGATCTCAGGAAGGGTTTGAGAGAAATGACGTGCACAGAATGGACACTGGTAATCTGAGAATTCAACGATGGTGATAGGGGCGTTCTTGTTCCCCATGATGGCATCATCATCCATAAGGGCGGCAAGATCAGCATTCACAGGGGCCTCAGCTGGAGCATCTCCAGGAAGGTCAGCAAAGAGTGAGGGATCTTCTTTTTTGAGCTGTTCAATAAGGTCGTTGATTTCCTGCTCAGTAGCTTCTACATCATCAGATGCAATGCTAGCGCTTCCAGAACTGGAGAGCTGTAGGCCTAAAAATACCAGAGATCCGCTAATAACCAGGGCAGCGAATACAATAGCGGCAATAACGCCTTTCTGGGCGCCTTGCGATGAGTTCATGTCGTGCATCTCCATAGGATGGTGAAGAAAAAATAATATCAACACCAGTATACCTTTTTGCCACAAAAGCAACAACCCAGCTTAGTAGCCCAAACTGCTTATAATCGTACAATATTACCTTGGGAAGCCTTCTCTAATCGGTTCATAAGCGGCGAAAATAAGGAATGAGAGGATTTAGGGATTTCCAGTACGATTTTACAAGCTTTCTCTCGGTCAGCTTGATTAAGAAATTTGTAGAGTTGAGCTGTGAGTTTCTCAAAATCGTTTTCTTCAGAAGCGAGTTGAATACCTTGAAACCCTTCAGGGCATGATCCTATGTAGCCCAAATAGGGCTCTTCTATAGAAAACAGGTGCTCAGAAATCCAATTTCTCCGATCCTGACGATCTCCAACAATCACGGTCAGTTCGCCTTCAGGAGCATAGTGTTCCAATGTTTGGCCAGGACTCAGGATTTTTTCACCACGAGAAGCATCTTCTATCAGTTCGCCAAGCACCTCTTCCAAAGATTCTATACCAATGCAACCAGGTCGAAGGAGGCGGACATGTTCCGAACTGCAATCAACTACCGTACTTTCTAAGCCAAGAGGACTTACTCCTCCATCAATAATCATTACTGATGAATGCTCGAGCTGATCTTGTGCGTCTACGAATGAAGTCGTGCTGGGTTTACCACTCATATTCGCACTTGGTGCGGCAACAGCTTTTCCTACCAAGCTCAGCAGCTTATGAGCAATAGGATGATCTGGGCATCGCACACAAACCGTTGGCAGACCACCTGTCACCACATCAGAAACCTGCTCTGATTTTTGAAAGCAGATCGTCAACGGACCAGGCCAAAAAGCATCCATGAATTTCTTGGCAGATTCAGGAATCTCATTGACCAAGTCCTTTACTTGAGTAGGGTCAGCAACATGAAGAATAAGGGGATTGTGTTGAGGGCGCCCCTTCACCCGGAAAATTTCTTGAACAGCTTGGTCATGACTAGCCACAGCTCCCAGGCCATATACGGTCTCCGTTGGGAAAACCACAAGCCCTCCCGAGAGGAGTTGATCTGCAAATTGTTGAAGCTCCATAACACTTTTAGAGTGCATAACTATACCTCTAAACAGGCAATTCACCAATACCAACCGCTTGAGCATGTGCTTTAATGGGTTACTCTAAGACCCAGATGATCAATAATTCAGATCCTTAGCAATACCTCATGGAAGCACTCGAGCCTTACCTCAACATGATAATTCTTGGAAATCCACTTCTTGCTTACTTGAAGGCCCTGGGAATTGCAATTGCTATCTATGTAGTCTTTCGATTTGTACTTTACATTGGTCTGAAGCGAATCGAAAAAATCGCTAAGAAAACCAAAACAAAGCTGGACGATGCAACTGTTCAACTGGCAGAAAAACTCACATGGCCAACCTTTTGGCTTATACTAATCTCAGTCATTAATTTCAGCATTCAACTACCGCCCCTTGCAAACTCATGGGTCGATGGCGCCTTTAATATTGTCCTTGTATACTTTGGTATAAAGTTCATTAACTATTGGATTCGCTACGCAGCTCACGAAATAATATCAAAGAAGGCAGATGACGCTGAAAGAATTACTATCGAGTTCGTGACCAGCATTATTCGAATACTTGTTTGGGTTTTTGGGTTTGTCTTCTTGTTATCATCTTTTGGCTATAATATTTCCTCACTTGTCGCGGGGTTGGGGATAGGTGGTATCGCTATTGCACTTGCCCTTCAAAATATGCTGGGAGATCTGATTAGTTGTGTGTCGATCTATGTCGATAAACCTTTCAAGGTAGGGCACTACATTCAGGTCGGTCAACAACAGGGAACCGTTAAAAGAATTGGTCTCAAAACCACTCGAATGACCAGTATTAACGGAGAAGAAATCGTCATGTCCAATAAGTATCTGACCGAGACACAGATCAATAACTTTGGAAAGCTTCGGCAAAGAAGGGTCATGCTCACTCTAGGTGTGACATATGACACCAAGGCTAAGAAGATGGAACAGATTCCTGGTTGGCTTAAAGAAATCGTGGAAAAGACCCCAGATACAACCTTCAGTAGAGCACATTTTACCAAGTTTGGTGATTTCAGTAAAAACTTTGAACTCGTATTCTTTGTCGACTCTAAAGACTACATAACTTCTGTTGATCGACTGCAACAGGTGAATTTTGAAATCCAAAAGCTCTTCGAAAAGAAGAAGATAGGTTTTGCTTTTCCAACCCAAACGATTCACCTTCAGAAGTAATTAACGACGCAAAACTCGAGCAGCCCAAGTCCGAATCACTTCAAGTTTTTCTTGTATTCGTTTTCGAATGCCGAGGTCAAGAACGAGGTCGAAGTTTATTCGTTGATTTTCTTCTTGGACATCAATAAATTCCTTATCTGGTCGTGTTTCTGGAACATAACCAAAAAATCCTTTTAGGATTCGAGTTGTAGATTTTTTTCCCATATCAATGCTGAAGATAACTCATCTTAACAGAAGAGATTGTTATTTAACAAGTGTCCAAAAATAATTTTATTCCTTTGAGACCATCTTGTTTGTGAATATTGATAATCGCTGAGCCCATAACGGCAATATCAGCCACCTTCAAGGCTTGTTTCACCTGTGAAGCCTTAGAGATTCCAAAACCAAGAGCCAGAGGAAGTTTGATGTGTTTTCGCACACGCATCAAGTACTTCTCTAAATTATTATCAAGCTTTTGCTGGGCTCCAGTTGTCCCAGTCCTCGAAACACAATACACGAATCCAGTTGCAACACTTGCAATTTTCTTCAGCCGTTCTTCTGGAGTAATAGGAGAGACAACTTGAATAGCATTCACTCCATATTTTTTGCAATTGCTTAAGAATTGCTCGTGATCATCTTCATCGAGTGGGATATCTGGGATAATGAGTCCGTAAACTCCAAGTTCTCCACATCTCTTTATAAAATTTTCTACTCCATACTTATGAATGATATTGAAGTAAGACATGAAGAGCAGTGGTGTTGTTGTTTTTTTCTTCAACCTTTTCATGAGTTGAAAGCAGTCTTCCACCTTAGTCCCATTTTCCAAGCTTTCTTCACAGGCTTTCATTATGGTCGATCCATCTGCTATTGGGTCTGAGAAGGGGATTTGGATCTCAATGAACTGCACATCAGCTTCGCTCATTGTGATCGCGATATGTTCACATTCCTTCATGCTGGGATAACCAGCGATGATATGAGTCATTAAGGGTTTCATGAAAACTGCTTTAGAAACTGATTGAAATTCTTCTTATCAAAATGCTGAGTGCTAATGAAAAGGTCTTTGTCTCCACGACCAGAGCAATTGAAAATAACCGTCTTAGACTTGGGAAGCTTCTTAGCCATTTTGATCACTTCTACCAAAGCATGGGTCGATTCCATTGCCGGGATAATCCCTTCGGTCTTACAGAGCATCTCGTAAGCATCTAAAACTTCTTCATCCAAAGCGTATCTCATCTCGAGCCTTCCAATATCTTCCAGGTAGGCGATCTGAGGACCAACACCAGAGTAGTCGAGACCAGCAGAGATACTTTGAGTCTCTCCAATCTGTCCATCTTCATCCTGGAGGAAGTAAGACTTAAATCCTTCCACGACTCCGAGTTGCTTATCTTGAAATCTCGCAGCATGCTGAAACTTTCCTTTCACTTTCTTAATAGCTTTCCCACCAGCCTCTACTCCGATCAGTTTCACATCTTTGTCATCTAAGAAAGCCTGGAAGAGTCCCATAGCATTGCTTCCTCCTCCTACGCATGCCACCAAGTAGTCAGCTGTTTTTCCATATTCGTGCTTGAGTTGCATCTTCACTTCCTCCCCAACAATTTTCTGAAAGAAACTATTCATGGCCGGGTATGGGTGAGGGCCGCATACCGTTCCCAATAAATAATGACTGTCGATGGGGTTCGAGATCAAATCTCTTAGAGCAGCATTGATGGCATCTCGAAGAATCTGACCACCAGTCTCTACAGGGATCACTTCGGCGCCGAGCCTTTCCATCCAAAACACATTTGGACGTTGGCGGGCATAATCCTTTGCGCCCATGTAGACCGTGCACTCCAATCCAAGTTTCGCGGCAACAGTGGCTGAGGCTAGGCCATGTTGTCCAGCTCCTGTTTCAGCAATGATTCTTTTCTTACCCATTTGCTTGGCGAGGAGGCCTTGTCCAAGGCAATGATTGATCTTGTGAGCACCGGTATGATTCAAACCTTCATTCTTGAGGAAAATATTAGCACCTCCCAATTTCTTCGTCAGATTTTCACAGAAGTGAAGCGGGGTTGGGCGACCAGAGTAAGAGTGATACAACTTGCAGAGTTCCTTTTTGAAATCCTTGTCTCTGATAGCTTTGTAGAACTCTTGTTCGAGCTCTTCCATCATCGGCATCAGCACTTCCGGAACATAGCCTCCACCAAATTTTCCAAATCGACCATTTTTATTCAGGACATATTTCTTTAATGACTTCGGAGCTTTCATGACTTTATAAGGGTTACGAATCGAGTGAGTGTTTTTGTATCTCTCTTTCCATTCTTTTCTACTCCACTTGCACTGTCCACACCAAAAGGTCTGAAATTTTTCATCATTTGCTTAACGGTCACTTCATTCATCCCGCCGGCGATCAAACAAGGGAAATCAATCTGCTTGAGATATTTATGATTGAAGGGTTCCCCAGATCCAGGTTTGCTTCCGTCCAAGATCACAAAGTCAGCATACTTCAGCATTCGCTTCGCCCGCTTAAGGTCAGACTTCTTCTGAACTGACACCCCTTTGATGACTCGCTTCTTGCATTTCTTTATATACTTGATGTCCTCATCACCAGAGAGCTGAATGAAATCCAAATCCAAATGTTTCGAATCTCTATTCACATCCTGAAGCTTTTGATCCTGAAAAACTCCCACCACTTTCATCGCAGTCTTCGGGTGTTGTTTAACAAGCTTAATAATCTTAGAAGCCATCTGATAGGAAATTCTCCTCTCGCTATTGGGAACAAAATTCAAACCAATCATGTCGACTCCCAGTGCCATACACTTCTTTGCTTCTGCTTCAGATTGAACTCCACAAATCTTCACCAGAGGTTTCTTTTTTCCGACGAGTTGCTCAATTTTCTTCCCGGGATTCTTCTCTTTCATCAGGCTTGATCCCACCAGGATAGCATCAACTTTTTCAGGAAGTCTCTTTACCTGAGCTCGAGAATTTATTCCACTTTCAGAGATTAAGATTCGATGCTTCGGAACTTTTTTTGAAAGGGTGAGAGTCGTTTTTAGATCAATTTTAAAGTTATGAAGGTTTCTGTTATTGATGCCAATAATTTCCGCATTGGCCGCTAAAACCTTTTTCAGTTCTTCAGCATTGTGAACTTCACAGATAGCATCCATATTTAGGCTCTTGGTTATTCCTAAGAACTCCTCGATCTGTTCTTGGGTGAGAAGAGAGGCAATAAGTAACACGGAGTCAGCTCCATATTTTCTGGCCTCATAGATCTGATACTCATCAACGATGAAGTCCTTGCAGAGCAGGGGGGTTGAAGTAGTAGACTTGCGAGCCTTTTCAAGATTCTCGAGGCTTCCTCCAAAGAACTTTTCATCCGTAAGCACAGAGATAGCAGATGCTCCTGCAGCTTCATAGTGTTCAGCTATCTTCTTCACATCGAAACGTCCCTTCTTGATCACACCAGCACTCGGAGAGGATTTTTTGATCTCAGCTATAAGGCTGACTCCAGATTTTAGAAGAACATCACGGAACGAGCGATCAGAAGGCTTCAGTTTTTTGATAAACCTTTTCAGGGGAAGCTTCTGCTTGCGAGCTTCAACATCTTTTTCCTTCGAGAAGTTGATGTCCATTAAGACGCTTGGAGCCTGTGAGGCTTGTAAATATTTCTGAAACTGCTGACCAGCCTTGCCAGAGATGACACAGTCTTTCGCTAATTGATATCCCTTCTTCAGGCTCGAGACTTTCCCAGATATCTTCAGAGCCAGCGCAGCATTCACCAAGACCAGGTCGAGATGACGACTCTCACACTTTCCAGAAAGGATCTTCCGAGCGATGCTCACATTCACAGTCTTGTTGCCTCCAGCGATATCTTCAAATCGACAACTCTTTATCCCAAATGAGCTCGGCTTCAAAGAATATTTTTTTATCTTTCCTTTATCGAGTTCCATCACAAAGGTCTTTCCGGTGAGGGTCACTTCATCGAGGCCATCTTCTCCGCATACAATCATCACCCTCTTTTTCCCAAGCTTCTTACAGGTTTGGATCATGAGCTCCATATGCTCCCGATATGCGGTCCCTATTATCTGAACCTTCGTGCTGCTGGGGTTCAACAGTGGACCAATGAGGTTGAAGACAGTTGTCGTTCCCAGCATTTTTCGCACCTCAGAAAAGTGCTTCATGACTGGGTGAAACTTTCGAGCATAGATGAAAGCCAGGTTGAGTTGTGATCCGAGTTTCTCGAGGCGTTCAGCATTGAGGTCTATCTTGATGCCAAGAGATTCGAGCAGGTCAAAGCTTCCAAACCTTCCACTAGCAGCTTTGTTGCCATGCTTTGCAATGGGGACTCCAAGTGCAGAGAGCACGAAGGCAGAAAGAGTAGAGGTATTGATACGCGGAAGTCCAGAACCACCAGTTCCACAGATATCTATAGCATCTTTGAGCTGCAAAGTTTCTGGAACCTCAGCCTCCAGGAGCTTGGTCAGGTTCGTGAGTTCAGATTGAGAGACGCCTTTTATGTTCAAGGCTGTCAGCACAGCACCTTGTTGAACGGCATTGAGTTCATTCGATACAGAGGCTTGTAAGAATGCTTCAAGCTGTTCTTTCTTGAGGTCTTTTCCTTGCCCAAGATATTCTATTAGTTCTCGTATCATGATTTCAGGTTAGTCATTTTTTTTGCATTAATACATTTTCCATCAGTTTGAATCCATTACCTTTCTTCATGG
>CAYGRJ010000015.1:7023-13525 GCA_964352285.1 uncultured Candidatus Peribacteria bacterium | reverse complement strand
TTGATCTTCCGAAAAAGAATATTCAAAAATAGAGAAATCCCTGCAGTCAGTATGATAATCGAGACAAGAGAAAACATTGGCTAGTTAGAGTTATTAGCTGAGAATATTTTCAGTATATAAAACAAAATTGCCGAAGTACACTCAACAGATATTTTAGTATTTTTATTATGGGAAATGTAAATATATTTGATTTATTGTGGTGGGCTATGTTTCGTTTGTGCAATCTTTTTGTATACCCCATGGGGTATGCTATGGTGGGGTTGATTTAAACTTTACGATATGGGCAATAAAGCATTGGTTAATCGGCTTAATCGGGCACAAGGTCAGATAGAGGCTATCAAAAAATCACTTCTATCTGTTGAAGAAAAGGATTGCTTGACGACTATTCGACAACTTAAGGCTGCTCAAAACGCACTCAAGAAGTTTGCAGAAGCTTATGTGGCTCAGCATTTAGATGAGTGTATGAGCAAAAGTAGTTCATCAAAGCAGCTCAAGAAAGGATTACAAGAAGTCATTCAAGCTGCCTTTAGTCTTTAATTTCATAAATGATGAAATCAATAAGTGTTCATGAGCTTAAAAAAATTCTCGATAGAAGTCTTCCGAAACAGCATCTGTTGCTTGACGTAAGAACTGCTGGTGAATACAGCAGTGAACATATTGCTCAAGCTCACAATGTTCCTCTTGATGAGATCAGTAAACACACGGAATCACTAAAAAAGTATGATGTGATTTATACTCAATGCCAAAGTGGATCTCGCAGTTCAAAAGCTTGCCAACAGCTTTTCAGTATGGGACTTGAAAACATCATCAATATAGAAGGTGGGATATCAGCGTGGATTTCAGCTCATTACCCCACTACAAAAGGGAAAGGGGCTATCTCAATCATGCGACAAGTTCAGATCATTGCTGGGGGACTTGTTCTTGCCGGAGCTCTTCTGGCTTATTTTGTTGATCCTCGATTTCTTTTTCTTTCCGGCGTTATTGGAGCAGGACTACTTTTTGCTGGAATAAGTGGTACTTGTGCAATGGGAACCTGTCTTTCCAAAATGCCTTGGAACAAATAAATCCCTCTTTAATCTTAAAGTACTATGATAATCAAACAACTTCAGACCGGATGTCTTTCTCATTTTGCCTATTACATTGAATCTCATGGTGAAGCTGCAATTATTGATCCTCTGCGAGAAACCGCACCTTATCTTACCTTACTTCAAGAACAGGGATCGCAACTCAAATATGTTTTTGAAACCCACTTTCATGCTGATTTCATCTCTGGGCATATAGATCTCGCTAAAGAAACAGGGGCTCAACTTGTTTTCGGTGAAAAAGCAAATCCTCAGTATGAAATATACAATGCTAAAGATGGTGAAATTCTTAAACTTGGAGAGCTTAGCATCAAAGTGATTCCCACTCCTGGTCATACGGTAGAGTCGGTTTCTTATTTGCTTTTCGATGAAAATGGCAAAGAATATGCCATCTTTACTGGTGATGCACTTTTTGTAGGCGATGTAGGTCGACCAGATCTTTCTCGTGGTGATCTTTCTCAAGAGGACCTTGCATCTCTGATGTACGACACTATCCAAAAGCAATTCAAACCCCTTTCTAATGAGGTGATTGTTTACCCAGCACATGGACAAGGTTCATCTTGTGGAAAGCAGCTGGGACCAGAAACATTTTCAACTCTTGGGGAACAAAAGAAGTCTAACTATGCTCTTCAAGATATGAGTAGAGAGGAATTCATCAAAAAAGTGACCGATGGTCTTGGAAAACCACCGGCATATTTTTTTGAAGCTGCTCGTATTAATATGCAAGGATATGAAAATATTGATACTGTGATGGATAAAAATATCAATCCTCTCACGGTAGAAGAGCTTAAGACCGCGCAAGATGAAGGAGCTCTTATTCTTGATACGCGAAAGCCAGAACGATTTGAGAAGGGGAGTATTCCAGGGGCTTGGAATATTAGTCTCCGTGGTAACTATGCACCTTGGGTAGGAGCTCTCATACCATTTGGCACCAAAATTGTCCTCATCTGTGACGAAGGCGAGCAAGCAGAAGCAGTGATGAGGCTTGCCAGAGTCGGTTATGAGCAGGTTGTTGGATACCTCCGTGGAGGGATTCAAAGCTGGAAAGAGGCTGGAGAGAGTGTGTCAGAAGTCGCAGGAGTAGAAAGCAGTTCTCTTCCAAAGCTTATTAATGATATTCATCCTCAAATACTGGATGTGAGAACTGAAGGTGAATTCAATAAAAGCCATATGGAAGGAGCTCTCAATATTCCTCTAGATGTTTTGCAGGATCGACTAGATAAGCTCGATAAAGACCGATCATATCTCGTTCATTGTGCTGGAGGTTATCGATCCATGGTTGCTTGTTCTCTTCTTCAGAGTGAAGGATTTCAGCATGTCACTAATTTAAAAGATGGTTATCAAGCTGGTTTTTGTATTCGTCACACTTCTTAAATCATGAAATCTTATCATATTAGTCTTAGTCTTCTTGTCGTTGTATTGCTTATGGGTTGCGCTCCACTAGAAAAACCACAAGAAGTATCTGAACAAGATGGAAAATTAGTAATTGAGCCACATTCTTCTTTGTCAGTTGAGCAGTTTCTCATAGAGGTTGAGCAAGATGACCGAGTGGTAATCGATATTAGGACTCCTGAAGAAATTGCTGAAGGAAAGGTTATTGCTGATGCGTTAGAGATCGATTTTTATGATGAAACTTTTAAGCATCAAATCTCACAACTTGATAAAGAGAGAACATACTTGCTGAATTGTCGAAGTGGAAGTCGTTCAGCACAGGCTGTTCAGATAATGAAGGATCTTGGATTTCTTGAAGTTTATGATCTGAAAGGAGGTATTATTGCATATCGTGACTATCGTGCACTTCATGATGCACTTGGAGATGAATATAAAGCTTATAGTACTTACGAAAACGTTTTGGCAGACTTTGGTTCTGTTCGCCCTTTTTCAAACATTATTCTTGCTGAACAAAAACATATCAACTCTTTGAAGGAGCTTTTTAATACTTATAGATATAGTATTCCTGAAAATCTTTGGTCTCGTAAAGTTCCAAAGTTTGAGAGTATTGTTGATGCTTGTTTAGCCGGAATAGATGCTGAAATAAATAATGCTGCTCTTTATGATGATCTGCTTTTGATGACTCAAAAAAAAGATATCTTGCAGGTTTTTAAAAATCTTCAGGCAGCATCTCAAGATAAACATCTCCCTGCTTTTCAGCGTTGCGGAGGGAGAATATAGATATCAAATAAACATTGAGATCGATTATTAGTGTTTTGTGTGGCAGGCCTTAGTGGGTGGTCATAAAACCAAGAAATAGAGCACCTTTGTGGAGCAGTTATGAGATGGATTTAAGCTCTTTTTTTTAGTAGAAATTCTCACGCTGCTGATTCCTATGCTGAATTTTTGATGAAATAGAGTATAATCTTTTGGATCTCATTCTCATTTTACAGCTGTATGGACCACGGAAATGTAATTATTCGATTTAGTGACGTCTCCTTTTCTTATTCAGAAAAGAAACCCCTGATGGAGGAAGCGAGTTTCTCGATACGTGAGAATTCAAAGATCACCATCATGGGACAAAATGGTGCAGGGAAAAGCACTCTCTTTAAGCTCATTTTAGGTGCTTCGAAATCAGTAAGTGGAGTGAGTGATGATATGAAGCTCCGTCCAAGTTCTGGGAAGGTGAATATCACTGATAATGCCACTATTGGTATTGCTTTGCAGGTCATGCCGGAAATGTTTTTTGACCACACTGTTCGTGAGTATTTTGAGACGGCATTTTCTGAAGAGAACTATGCCATCGAAAGAGATATCAAAAACGTCTTGGACGTCGTACAGCTCAAGACAGCTCTCGATAAGAAAATTAAGGACTTCTCAGGAGGGCAATTAGCTCGATTACTCTTGGCCTATGCCTTGATCCAAGAACCAGATATCCTCCTGCTTGACGAGCCAACGAATAATTTGGATAAGGAGGGAATTGATCACCTCACGGGGTTTTTGATGGGATATCAAAAGACGGTGATTGTGATTTCTCATGATGCTGCATTTTTGAATTGCTTTACTGAAGGGGTTTTAAATCTTGATGTGTACTCTAAAAAAGTGGAGCAGTATGTTGGAAATTACTTTGATGTGGTTGAGCAAATTGCAGAACAAGTTCAAAAAGATCAACGCAAGAATGCTCAATTGTTGAAGAATATCCAAGACAGAAAGGATAAGGTGAATTTTTTCTCTCACAAAGGAGGGAAAATGCGTAAACTCGCGAGTAAGATGAAGGATGAAGTGGCTGAAGATGAAGCGAATATTGTGGATGTGAAACGAGATGATAAGACTATCCGTCCTTTTATGATCCCTGTTCAGAAATTTTCTGAAGTCTTGGTAAATATTACAGCTGTGGGGGTGATTGTTGATCATGAAAGACTTGAGAAGAAGACAGATGTGAAGCTGTACCGAACCAGTAAATTGCAGATCATTGGGCCAAATGGTATTGGGAAGAGCACACTTCTTCGCGAACTCGCAGGAGGTGAGTTTTCTACAGCGAAAATCTCTGAAGGGGTAAAGGTCGGATACTATCAGCAAGATTTCTCTGGATTGGATTTTTCGAAAACTGTCTATGAATCATTGGAAGAGGTGATGGATGTTGCCAATCATGAAAAAATATATGCCACTGGTGGTCGTTTTTTGCTGAGCCCTGAACTCATGAAAAACCCTGTGGGTTCGCTTTCGGAGGGGCAAAAGGGTCTGCTTTGTTATGCTCGCTTTGTTTTACAAGAACCGGCACTGCTGATTTTGGATGAGCCCTCGAATCATATTAACTTCCGGCATTTACCGGTTATTGCCAAGGCTATCGATGATTTTGAAGGGGCCATCATCCTTGTTTCTCATATGGACGAGTTCGTTGAAAATATTCAGATGAGTGACACGTTGAATCTTGGGGAGTTGAGGTAGGGATATTCGGATTGTTGAGAGTTTTTATGTGCTCTTTGCAGTCTTGAAAATGATCGATACACTTTAGGCATATGTTCTCAACTCATACAACGTGAACAAATCATCACAAAAAGCTCCAGCGATTGTTTTCATTGGTTTCCGTCATAAATTAGAAACCGTACGAACTGCTCAGGAAGAAGGATATAAAACCCTCTTACTGACTCGAAAAAAAAGCCCCGAAATGCAACAGTATTTTGACGAGGTGTATGAAGAAAATATTCTTGATATGGATGCTCTCAAAAAGCTTGTTCCTGTTATAAAAGCTTGTTATCGAGTTAAAGGTGTCATGAGTAATTATGAACATTATGTGGTTCACCGATCCTTTTTTGCAGAGCATTTTGGTCTCCCTTCTGCTTCTATCTATAGTGCCTGCTGTACTCGCAATAAGGTTATGCAACGACATGCTTTGAAATTTATGAAGCAAAATATTGAATCTGTCACCGTGACCAACCTTTCTGAAGCTATTAATGCTCTCAAGGAATTAGGAGGAAAAGTTTACCTCAAGGCTATCGCAGGAGTAAAAAGCCAGCTGGTGTTTTCTGTGAAAAGTGAATCCGATATGAAATCTGCTTTTATAATGCTCAAGAAGGCACTCTCAGAGCTTGATGAAGACCTCTACGATGATTATGAGCTTTGTGATTTTCAATTTTTGTACCCTAACCCTAGAGAGGTTTTTCTGGTTGAAAGAGCAGAAATTGGACAGCAGGTTACGGTAGCATCACTTGTGGGTAATCATCATATTTGGCATGCTCCTTCAATATGTGATGTTTACACTGCACACGATATTGGTAGAAGTGATAGCTTTTTGGCTTTTCGAATCCTTCCATCCTGTCAACCGAAGGATCTTCAAGATAAAGCCAAGCAGGTCACCGAAAATGCGGCTCGAATACTCGGACTCAAAAACTGTTCTCTTCATGCTGAGTATATCCTCAGAGAGGATGGAGAGTTCAAGCTGATCGAATTGGCGAGCAGAATGGGAGGCTACCGTCCTCGGATGTACAGAGTAGCTTATGATCTTAACCTGAATCAAATGCTCCTTAAATCATCTATTGGGAAAACTCTCAAAACCAGAAAGGCAGCAAAACAATTCGTTTCCATGATGGAGATTTTTCCAGAAAGCACAGGTGTCTTGAAGGAAATTGTTGGCTATGAAAATCTCGAGAGTGATCCAGATGTTCATCATATTCTTCATAAGTATCAGCTAGGAGATAAGGTAGGTCTTGCAAAACAAGGTTACTCAAATGTCTTGAGTTTTCATATAACTGGAGCTAGCTATGAAGAAGTCAAAAATAAAAGTCTGTATTATCAGTCACTACTTCGCATCAAGACCGACTAAAAATTTCATTATTAATGGAGCGATCTGAACTTGAGCAGTATCTTGAAAGCCTTCGAAACAAGGCGAAGAGTTTACTTCACAAACGAGGTATCCATTTCGACCAAAAAGGAGATCCACGCCCGCAATATCGAGGCCTAGAGATGCTGCTGCTTTTTCAGAAAGAGAT
>CAYGRJ010000015.1:0-7013 GCA_964352285.1 uncultured Candidatus Peribacteria bacterium | reverse complement strand
CTGCTGCATCATCAATTTCAAAATATGAATCAACCCCTCCTAAAGCAACATTTGAACGAAATTCTTCTCCTTGAGCTTTTCGTTGGGCGCCTGCAATTGCTTTTCCACCAACAACAAATATTCTGACATCATGACCGCTACTCTCTTCTATATACTCTTGTAATATGCATGCTGTTGATGTTTTTGAACTGATATATTTTTCGTGAATCTGCTGAAGTTCCTCATCAGAAGAAACCAAGTGAACTGTCTCACCTTTGGCCCCTAAAGAATACTTAAAGACTGCTGGATAGCCGATAGACTTAGATACAGTGGAATAATCTGTACTGTTGGTGAGCACGAGAGTTTGAGGAATTGGAATATTCTGGCGAGTTAAACTCTGAGTCGTTAAGAGCTTGTCTTCGGCATTTCTAATGCTCTGAGAGGTGTTACAGGCTTTTACTCCTCTAGCCTCTAGGTGAAGGAGTAGTGCATGTGCATACTCAGTCATCCCTGTTTGTCTCGTCAATACGAGGTCGGGGAGATCAACCTGTTGACCCTTATGAATAATTTTTCCTTCTGTTAAGGCTGGTTCAAAGAGATCAAACTCCTGTGCCGTCACCGGCAATACTTTTGCACCAAGCTTATGACCTTCTTCTATCAAGCATTGGTTTTGAAAGTTCATCAGGCGATCTGCTTTGCTGAGAATCCAAATATTCATCGATATCGATTAGGAAACATAGCCTTGTGGAAATTCTTCTTTCCACCATTGGGGTTGCTTATCTGGTGCTAAAGCTGCCCAACCTTCATTTAGAACCTTACACTGAGGAAATAACCATTCCCCATCTTTTTGAATGAGCTCACCATCTAGCATCATCCGCCCGTCTTTTCCTCTGAGTAAGGTCGTGATATCCCAATGGATCAAGCTGCTGTTGCGATTGTTGACCTTAACGCTGTCATCATCATACATCTTAAAAGTATAACAAGAGCCTAAGGCGATATGAAAACTTCCAGATATTTTCTCAGTCAGGGCTATATTCGTAAAACTGCGTCGCAAATGAGGGTTGGTACCAATTCCAATTTCACCTACATAGAGGGCCCCTGCATCAGTATTCAAAATCTTTTTTAGGGCTGCTTGTCCTTTTTCAGCAGAATACTTAATACATTTGCCATGTTCAAATTCTAGTGAAATATTTTTGATCACGGGGCTGGTTTTATAACGGTGTTGTTCTAGAGATACAATTTTACCGTTCACCCCTGTTTTTTTAGGTGCAGAAAAGATCTCTGCACCTGGGATATTTTTCCCTATGACACTATTGCAAAAGGTGAAGTCAGCTATGTTTAAACAGATGTCAGTTCCATCACTATTGCTGATGTCTAAGACTCGAGCATCGTCAAACCTTTTGATCAGGAACTTTTGGGCTTTTTCAATTTCCTTCCAGGGTTGGTCACAAGATTGAAAATAGAGTTTTTTATAATCAAGATATGGAATCTTGTCAATCTTGGCGTCTTCTTCGGTGGGAATTCTGGTGTTTGTGAAATAGACCTCACCAGAACGAATCTTCTTTTGAAAGGGTAAAGAATAGGCCTTCCAGAGCGCATGGGATTCCTGATCCATTTGATCAATGATGTTTAATGGAACACTAGTCCTCACTCCAATGATTTTGTCAGCTCGGCCGAGCTTTTCTCCGTTTTTCTCTGCAAGATGTTGAATACGATCTTCATCTAGTTGGTTTAGTATCAGTGCTAAATAATGAGGCTCCTCAAAATTGAGTTCAAAATCAATTTTATTTTCATGGCAAATCTGAATCAATTCTTCAGAAATTTCTTTAACTCGAGGAGAGACACTGAGTAGCAATTTTTCATGTTTTCCAGGATTGCTGGAGCGAAACAACTGCATGGCTACTTTTTTGATGCTTTTGTTTTTGGCTATAATTCCAGGATTTTTTGTCCACAATTGATCATGGGATGCTCTGAGCTGATCGATGGTTTGTTGATCAATGCGAATTCCGCTCCTTACCAAACGAATCAAGCGTTGTCCTTTCTGAACAAGCTCAATTTGCTCATGTAAAGGGACCTTTGAAGCAGTTCGAAGACTCTTGAGCAAAGAAGTAGAAAATGCTTTTAGCTGCGGGTCTTGAATAGTGATTTTTCGAAGAGCTTTTTGGATAGCCTTGAGAATTCTTTCCATGAATTTAAGTAAAGTATCAGCATCGATAATCTGCTTATTTACAAAAAAAGCAACGAGAACTGCATGATTCTCTGCCTATGGATTCCCATGAGATTGGCAGGCCCATCAGGATTCGAACCCGACCTTAAGGTTTTGGAGACCTCCGTGCTAGCCACTGACACTATGAGCCTGTATTGCTTGTTTCTGAGCTTAGAGACATCAGAAAAGCAGAACGATCATATCATGAAATGATCTGGAAGGAAGGTTTTCTGATCTTTTCTTGAGTTTGAATCTGGTGATGAGCTTTTCATTTTGTGATTCTCACTGAAAGTATTATTTCTCTATAATTCTTTATTCTGGCCAGATTGTGTCGCTCTTGATCTCCAGTTAAGATCTTCATATGGATGAAATCTACTTGTTCATTGTCGGGGGAGTGATTCTCTTTGGTTTCTTGGGGAGAATACTCTTTCAGAAAACGAATATTCCCAGCACGCTATGGTTAGTGCTTTTTGGAGTGCTGCTCTCGACTTTTAATATTATCTCTGCTGATTTGCTGCAGGGTGCTTCTGGGTTTATATCAGCAATTGCCATTATTGGAATCCTTTCGGATGGTGGTATGCGACTGAGTGCTTCGGATGTGTTTCAGCATGGCTTTTGGGGAGTGGCGATGATGATTATTGGTTTTGTGAGTTCTTCTGTAGGAGTGACCCTGATCATGATGGCCTATGGATTCCCTTTTTTGATTTCCTTTCTGACGGCTTTGATTGTGGGAGGAACCAGTTCATCAGTGGTTATTCCTTTGGTGACCTCGGTGACGAATGTTTCTGACAAGTTCAAGACGATCCTTTCTATCGAATCTGTTTTCGATACCTTTACGGTGCTTTTCGCAATTGTGGTCATCAATGCGAGTACATCAGGTGTTGCTTTGCAGTTCGAAGAAGTTGCCCTGATCGTGAGGGAGACGGGAATGGTTTTGGCGACGACGATTATTACCAGCCTTTTGTTTGGTCTTCTGTGGCACCCTATAGTTGCTGCCATTCGCCATTATAAATTCTCATACTCGGCGACCTTGAGCTTTTTTATCATTACTTATGCAGTGCATGAGTATGTAGGTCTCAGCGGTGCTTTAGCAGTCTTCTTTGCAGGGATCGCTTTTGCAAATGCTCATCATTTATACAATGCGATTCGGAAGGTTACAGAGCCTTCTCAAGAAGGCTTCTCACATCCAATCTCGAAGCGAATCAGTAAGACCCATAGCCTGATATCTTTCCTTATTCGCGTTTTCTTTTTCGTATATCTCGGTCTTTTTGTTCAGCTTCCTGAACTGCGCTACTTCATCATTGGAGTCTTGGCTACGCTCTTTATTTGTGTGAGCCGTTTGGGTTACATGCATCTTCTTTCTGTGTGGGGAGGTCTGGGTTTCACGACCAAAGAGAAATACTTTGCTTCGATTTTGATTCCACGAGGATTGTCTTCTGCCGTGTTGGCTATTTTTGCCGTTTCTCAAGGTGTTGAGTATGGAGCCGAAATAGCTCAGGTGACGGTTTCGATTATTTTCTTCTCATTGTTGGCTTCTACTCTGGGGTCATTCCTCTTTCGAGAGAAGGGTGATAAGAACTCTAAAGGTCGCTTGCACCCCGTGCATATTCAGCAGAGTTTTGATTGATGATTATTCTCAGATTTGGAAGTGTTGAGTTCTCATTATTATGAGAGTAATCTTTTAGGGCTTGATCTATTATTGATGTCTTGAATATGTTCAGTGGAAACCTTCATCCTCTCGTTGTTCATTTTCCTATTGTCTTAGTCTGTATCTATCCCTTGATTGTTTTGGGAATGATGTTTTGGAAACGGGAAAAAAGAGCTTTAGACCTCTTGGGTGGAGTTCTTTTATTCTTGGCCTTGGTGAGCATGATATTTGCTACTGAGACTGGTGAAGGATTGGAATTTGCTATTAAACGAATATCAGCAGAAATTTATAGAGCGTTTGAACAACATGAAAAGCTTAGTGAAGGAGCTTTGATGATGACGTATATAACTTTTTTTGTTCACGTTGTGTATGTCTTTCTTCATTCTGAGTATGGAAAGAAGCTTGCTTTTCAGAAAGATCAACTGAAAGGAGGGTTTAAACGCTTTTTTTCTCATATAGTTTTTCGGATGAGGAAGTTTGAAAAATGGATCTTGCGATTGTTGTTGGCTCTCTCTGTGGTGTTGGTTGGGTTCATTAGTTTGGTGGGATCAACTGGGGGGACTTTGGCTCATCATTATCGTGTTGGGGCATTGGCATGCTTAGAAATTGCACATCCGTTGGATGATATTGTGCAGAGTATTCTTCCTTTGGAAGAGAAACTTGAGAGTTGGAAAGAGAAATATGCACCTGAAGCTAACCTTACTGCAAAAGAGCTTTTTACTACTCTTTGTATACCTTCTGAGTAAACGATTTTGTTGCTGGCTCCTTTCTTTTTGGAGCTTGTAGAGTGATCACTTTGGGAAGCATTCATATAAATATGGATGCTTTTTTTTCTTGTTTTTATTCCCTATATATAACTAATATGTATATATGTATATAATAAGAACATATGAACCATGATGAATCTCGAAATACTTTTCCAATGGAACGGATTGAAGGGGCTGTGTATGTTGTCCGCGGACAAAATGTGTTATTTGATCGAGATCTTGCTGCACTTTATGGGGTAAAGACGAAGATATTGAAGCAAGCTGTCAGGAGGAATAGTGAGAGGTTCCCTCAAGATTTTGCTTTTGAGCTTACGAAGTCTGAATTGGAGAATTGGAGGTCACAGTTTGTGACCTCCAATTCAGCAGATGTTATGGGGCTAAGGTATACGCCGATTGTTTTTACAGAGCAGGGAGTGGCTATGCTTTCTTCTGTACTCAGAAGTCCTCAGGCTGTTCGAGTCAATATCGAAATTATGAGAACCTTTGTGCGCCTTCGAAAACTTTCAGTTTCACATGAGAACCTTTCGAAGGAGCTGAGAGAGCTAAAGTCTTTTGTTCTGAAGTACTCTAACAAAACAGATCGAGAGTTTCAGAAGGTGTGGAGAGCTCTCGAGAAAATGACAGCTTTGCCAAAACCTGAACCTAGGAAGATTGGTTTTGATGTTGGTGAGTGAATTGGAAGTCACCATGTGTGACTTCAAGATTTTTCGAGTTCTTGTCCTGTTTCTAAAACTTCTTTGAAGAACTGATTGATGTGTTCTTTTTGAGTGCTGTGATTGCAGATCACGAGCCGAATGACGGTTTTCTCTCCGAGAGTGGCTTTGTTGACCATGACTAGTCCTCGTTTTAGAAGTTTTTCTCGAATCTGAGAGTTGTAGTCGTTGATATCTCGTGATGAATCCTTGGGGATGACCTGAAAGCAGATATTGGTGAATTCTCGTGAACTACTGAGTTGTAATTGATCATGATTATTGATGATCTGTTCTGCATGCTCCGCAAGGCTCATAAAGTGGTCGATGAGTTCTTCCCAACCTTTATCACCGAGTGTTTTCCAGGTGAGCCAGAGTTTGAGGCTGTCGTTGCGACGACCGCAGTGCATGGTGCTGGGGCCCAGATCACGAGGATCGTCTTTGGCATGGTGGAAGATATAGTCGGTTTCTTGGGTCGAGAAGGTGGTGAGCATGTGACCTCGTTCACGGACGAGGAGTACTGAGCATATGAGGCTCATTCCCATCATTTTATGAGCGTCCCATACCAAAGAGTCTGCTTGCTCAATGCCTTTCATGAGCTGCTTGTGCTTTTTACTGAGCAGTACTGCTCCTCCCCAGGCACCGTCTACATGGAACCAGAGATTGTGCTTCTTTGAGATAGGGGATATCTGATCGATGGGATCAAAGGCTCCTCTTACCGTCGTTCCTGCTGTAGCGACGATCATAAAGGGTTTGAATCCTTGTTCGAGATCCGTATGGATCATTTGCTCAAGTTCTGTCGTGATCATCTTTCCTTGCTCATCTACGGGAACTTTTCTGACCTGATCGGTTCCGAGTCCCATGATGATAGCCCCTTTAGAGATCGAGTAATGAGATTCAGCAGAGCAGTACACCGTGAGTTTGGGGATCTCAGATGATCCATTCGCTTTGATCTGTGGCATGGCCTTTTGTCGAGCGATCAGCATGGCCATGAGGTTTCCATTGCTTCCACCAGTCGTGAACTGACCTTCTGGGTCAGGAAACCCGGCGAGTTTCCCCATTTTTTTGACGAGGCTTTTTTCTATCAGGGTAGCAACCGGGGCCACTTCGTGGGTGTACATAGAAGTATTGGCAGCAGAGCTGATGATGTCGCCCATAAATCCGGCTTTCTGAAAGCCTCCCCAGAGCTGGTTGAAGTAGCGCGGGTGAGAAGTCTTCACAGAATGCTTCAAGTAGAGTTCAGTGAGTTGATGAATGTTTTCTTCTGAGCTGCCTTCTTTGGAGAGTTCTAGAGAGATCAGTTGGCTGAGTTCTTCTGGGCTAAGATTCTCAGATACTTTTTGGTCTTCTTGAGAATTGGTGAAGAACTTTTCGAGCTGCTCGAGCAGGATGTGGTAGTCGTCTTTGGAAAACATAGAGATCTTGATATCTGTTCTATTCTACGATGGAACGGCGCTTGTACAAGGTTGATTTTGTAGTCTGGACCTCAAGCAGGGTTTTGCCGCTTCTTTTCTTGTCCTGTAGAGTTTGAGTGTTCTTAATTTTTTCTATGAAACGTTTTCTACAGGTTCTGAGCTGGATCTTTGCTCTCCGTATTGCTCAAGTGTTTTTGATTTCTCTGACCTTTAAATTTACTGGTGCTCCTGAAACGGTTCATATTTTTGGAACCATTGGTCAGTGGATTTCTGAGACTATTTCACAACCAGTTGGGAGCCTCTTTAGTC
>CAYGRJ010000014.1:0-13883 GCA_964352285.1 uncultured Candidatus Peribacteria bacterium | reverse complement strand
CTATTCATCTGCTCTTCAAATTTTCAGTTCTTTGGGAAAACAGTGGCAAGAAGCTCTGCGCTTCAAGCATTCGCAGAAGCAGATTCAGCAGTTGGCGGCTGCTATTTCTGGTCAGAGCCTGCTGAATTACTTTCGCAAAGGGGATCTCGAAACCTACCCTGTCGAACATCAAAAGGCCTACCAACGAGTGCTTCATGGGGTAAATCAGCTCGGGCAGGAAATTCAAAAGCTCCAGGCGACTCAGGAGATTCGATTCGTCGTTCAGCGCGGTGGAAAGGCAAGCAACGCCAAAGAAGCACAGGCTGTGAGGCAGCTCAATGCTCTCATCACCCAACACAACAAGCTGCTCTCCTCTGATATACGCGAAAGAGCTACGCTAGCTCTGCTGCTCGAAGAGGTGCAGAAGTCATCACCAGTGGTCTTCACCATGGGCATAGGTCATCGCAGAAACTACCTCAAGCTCTGTTCACAACTGCTGAAGGATGAGGCAGTCGCTTTCCTGCTGATTACCCCTCCAGAGCTCAGATTCTCATGGCTCTTCAAGGTCGGGCTGCCACTACTTTTGCTTTTTGGAGCCCTGCTGATTTTTATTTGGTCGTCTTAACACATTTTCTGAAGTTTTCTCGTCTATAAGCTTTTATGCCATTACTTCAAAGTGATAATCTTTTGCTGTATCTCATTTATGAGAAAATTATATGGGGGTGACGAGCAATGTACACGAAGAAGGAATATCTGATAGGCCTTCTCGCTTTAAAAGCGGCAAAAGACAGCGCAGTTATATTCAAAACAGACAAGGTCAAAAGCCTGCTCATGTGTCACAGGCATCTCCTGAGGTCATGAAATTCAGCACTGAAAGCTGGATGAATATTTTGGATAATCCTCAGGATCTCCAGCTGCCAAAGCAAATCATTCCACTTCGCTATCAAATTCTAGAGCTTATATGTGCAAGAAAAGAAGAGGGAGTTATTGAAGGTGTTGTTGTAAAGGTGAGAGATGAGGATGGAGTTGAGAAGGCTCTCAAAGCAGTTATTTTTCCATATAAAGAAGGCAAGAAGAAGCAGAGAGCTGTGAGTTCATTTCAGGGTGAAGTTGAGTTTTTGCAGGCTCAAACAGATGAGAGGTTTGTGAAGGTTGATGACTACTTCCTTGGACAAAATAGCGCTTATTATGTGATGGAGTACATAAACGGAGTATCACTCGACCGAGTAATAAATGGTCCATTTCTGCCATCGCCAAGTGAGAGTGTTTGGATTATTGCTGAACTTCTAAAGGGTTTAGTGAGTCTTCAGAGTTCAGGATATGTTGCTCATCGAGATGTTAAACCCTCAAATATTATTTTGTCTCAAGAGGGGGATGTCAGAATTATTGACCCCGTTGTTGAACCCCTTCACTACAGTGAAGGGAGGGGAATAGGTCTTTGCACCTTGCAGTATGCACCATTTGAATTTATCGATAAAAACACTGTCCATCCCAGCTATGATGTCTATAGCCTTGGTATGCTATGTTGCAGCCTTCTGGGGGGAGCGTTTCCTCACGAGGTTAAGCATCCAAATGACAGCTATATCAATGCTATGAAGGTTGAAAAATTGAACATTACAAACGAAAAGCCATGGGGTGGTGTCCCACCAGAGCTTCAAAACTGGGTGTATCAATATATGCTCACCAACACAGTCGAAAAAAGATGGACACCAACTCAAGCTCTTCAGCATTTTCAAAACCTGCTTTGGAGCCATCGAGACCTCAGGGTTGTTGATTTTCGGGCACAAATAAAAAACCTCTTGGGGCTTGCGCCACCAAGAGGTTTCGAGTCGAGACAAGAAGAAAGGACTACTGCTTCACAAAGTAGAGAAGACCCATGATCCGAGCTTTCTTGATGGCAGAAGTAGCCATACGTTGCTGACTAGCCGTCAGTCCAGTGTATCGTCGTGGTTTGATTTTCCCGTAGTAACTCACTACCTGTCGTAGGAGTTTGAGGTTTTTGTAGTCGACGTAGTTAACGTCGTCGAATGCTTGTCGTGAAGCTTTAGTAGCCATAGTTGATAATTTAGAGATATTTAGAATTCAATGTGGTCATCATCGAGTGATGATGAGCTTTCAGCAGGAGCTGAGGCGGGTGCTGCAGGTTTAGGAGCAGCTTCTAGGGTACTTTCTGGGTCTTCTGGGAGAGGGTCTTCAGATGGCCCTTCAATCGGTTCTGGCATCATGTAGTCGTGATCCTCACCATCTGATGGTCGTTTCTCCAGCATGATCATGTCCTGGATAATCACTTCGGTCTTATGACGCCGGATCCCTTCTGGAGTATCCCAGGCTCGGGTTTTGAGGTAACCCTCGATGTAGATAAGTTTTCCTTTGCTGAGGTACTTGCCGCAGATATCTGCGAGACGAGCCCAAGCAACCAATTCGTGGAATTCTGCGTTGCTGTGCTTGTCGCCATCTTTCGAAACCCATTGTCGGTTGGTAGCGATTCCAAAGGTGCACACTTGCTGACCATTTGGAGTCTGTCTCATTTCAGGGTCTCTCGTGAGGTTCCCGATCAAAATCACCTTATTTACACTTCTCATCAGATCAAAATAAACAGATAAAACTTCCCTTAGACTAATTAATTTTTTATCGGAGGGAAGGAGAGGGGCTTGACGGAAATTCTGATTACAAGCCTAGGTCAGAGTCACTCAAGATATCATCGAGCTTTTGATCGAGTGATTTTTTATCGTCTTTTTTAGCTTCTGCCTTGTCAGCATCTTTTTTATCAGCTTCCTTTTCAGGAGCTGCTTTCTTGGCTGCTGGGGCAGGTGCTGGTGAAGAGGCTTCTTTTGCCTTAGCGTCTCGTTTTTGCATAGCATTTCGTACAGATCCACGCTTTTCAGCCTTTTCAGCTCGCAGTTCGTCCATACCAGCTTCGATCTCTTTGAGAGTGATTGGACTGTAGTCTTCAGGAACCTTCATGATCAGGAACCGAAGAAGATGAGGATAGAGCTTGAGGGTTTCTTCTAGCTCTCGGATCGTTTCTGCATCAGCGTGAAAATTCCACACGATATAGTGACCTTTGTCTCGGTTTTTGATTGGGTAAGCGAATTCACGCATTCCCCAAATCTCTTCGTAAGAGATTTCACCAAGGAGTTTTCTGAGGCCGCTAGCTGCGGCTTCGATTTCTTTGTCGGTTGCCCGACTGTCGATGATTGCCATCATCTCGTATTTTTGCTTCATCTTTATGGGGTTAAGGATAAAAATTCCAGACACGGGTATGACCTCCGTAAAAGAGATGTCCACCGCGCCAAAAATGAATGCCAAGAAAATCTACGCTACATGGGGGTTTTGGTCAAGAGCATAACTAATTCCTCGATTCATAAAGACTCTTTTTTTATTATTATGAATGGTTACAAAATAACAATCACACAGAAGTGCAAGTGAGGGGTCTTGATAGAAGTGTTGTAAAGTATCATAATCATTCCCTTGTAGTTCACCAGTAGAATTTCATTATGATTCGTCTCGACGACAACCTTGTCCAAGATATAAAGCAAAAGATCATCGCAGCACAAAACATACTGCTGATCGCTCATAAAAACCCAGATGGAGACACTTTGGGGGCTTCTACTGCGATGTTGTGGTATCTGAAGGGACTCGCAAAGCGCGTTGATTTGGCATGCTTCAATGAGCCTGCCGATGGCCTCAAATTCATCCCTGGGGCAGATCAGATCATCTACGACTTCCAAGAAGCCGACTACGACCTCATTATCAGCTTCGACACTGCCGATCCTAAGCTCAGTGGCTTTGATCAGAGTAAACCAGCTGTCTTCAGGAGAAAGGAGCGCCACATCAACATCGACCACCACCCATCCAACCTCATGTTCGCAGGAACCAACCTTGTTGTGACCCAGTCAGCATCGACTACGCAAATCCTCTATTACCTCTTCAAGGAATTTAAAGCGATTATCACTCGAGATATCGCCACTTGCTTGTTGGCGGGTCTCTACACCGATACAGGGTCATTCATGCACCAAAACACCAATGCAGAAACCCTTCGGGTGGGGTCGGCTCTCCTGGCGCACGGCGCAGATGTCGCCTCCATAGCCAAGCACTGCTTCAACACCAAGCCAGTGAACCAGCTTCGCCTTTGGGGAAGAGTTCTTAGTCGTGCAAAGCTTTCCGAAGAGGGTGTGCTTATGTCAGCCATCACCCAACAAGATTACCGAGAGCTGGGGGCCAACAAAGATCAGATTTCTGGAGCTATTGAATTTCTCAAGTACGTTCCTGGTATCAGCTATGCTGAGATTCTTTCGGAAGAAGAAGGAGGGCGGGTTAAGGGTTCTCTGCGAACTATTCGAGAAGATGTCGACGTGTCGGCCATTGCCTCTGAACATGGTGGGGGAGGTCATGTGAAGGCGGCCGGATTTAGCATCCCAGGGCAACTCGAAAGAGAAATAAAGTGGAAGGTCGTTGCTAATGGTGAACAGGTAGAGTTTTAGAAGCCTTGTCGAGCACAGCTAGTACAACGAGACAATGATCTGAGTCTACAATAGCTATGATTCGTATTCGTTATGACTATTTTCTCATGCGTGTTCAACTCTCGCATATCGGCACACGTCTTCCTCTCAAGAAGCTTGCAAAAGTGCTACCAGGAGATGTCACCTTTAGTAATCCACTTCTGCTGAAGCTCGGAAAAGGATACCTGGTAATCTTAGATTATGCCGTATTAGTGGGGTGGGGATTATCAGATAAAGAGATGAGGAAGTGGGAAAAAAAGCTGATCTCTTTTTGTGATGGAGGGTTTGAGAAGCCGAAAAGGGATGAGTTAGATATAAAAACAGGTTCCAGAAAGCAGGGGGTCTATGGTGGCGAGATTGTTCTGGGGAAATTATCAGGGTCAAAAGCTGTCATTGTCTCTGAGGCAATAGGGACATCTATGGCACTTGAGCATTATGAGGCAGATGTAGAGGGGGTTCTTGGAGAGTTTTCCAAAATTGCCAAGGGGTATGAAAGGGAGGGAAAAACCAGGAGGTCTCGAAAACAGCTGCTTAAAAGGGTTGGATTTGCAATGAATGTCCAGCATCAAGCAATAGGAGGTATATCTGTTCTCGACCGTCCAGACCTCGCTTGGAATGACCCCAAGCTCGATAAGCTCTACGATAGCCTTGCTCAAGACCTTGAGCTTGAAGATCGCTATCAGCTTCTCAATAAAAAGCTGGAGCTCATCTTTCAAAACGTTGAGTTCATGCTCGATGTCATTGAAACCCGTCATGGGATCTTCTTGGAGTGGGTGATTGTCATCCTAATCGCCTTCGAAATTGTTATGTTCTTGTGGTTGGATTTGCACTAGATAATATTTAACAAAAAGGTCAAGAGCATCTCTCGTCGACTCGACACAAATGCGCTAAAATAGACAGGCTCTGAAAGCCTCGCGGTTTTCACTTACAGAGTCGTATGCCCGGATGAGTTACTGCTATGCATGCGCGATCTCTTTCATTCAAAATTCCTTTTTTGGATGTTTCCTATGGCCTCCCATCGTGGAGTCCTCTTTTTATTCACCTCTCTAACTCCTGCCTTCATATGGCTAAAAACCCATCACCCAAAGATGCTGGTCCAGAAATGATCACCATCGACAGAAAAGCGGTTCTCAAGCAAGTTGAAGACTCCATCTCCGGAGCTGACAATGCAAACCGTTTCTTTTTCACAGACCAACAAGAGTATCCCTTCCCAAACCTCATCGAGGTTCAGCTCGATTCCTACGAGTGGTTTCTTGATGAAGGAATTCGTGAACTCTTCGACGAGATCTCTCCAATTATCGATTTTTCTGGTAAGAAGATCGAGCTTCACTTTATGGAACATTCTTTTGAAGAGCCAAAATATGATCCAGAAACGGCGAAGAAGAGAAACCTCTCTTACGAGTCGTCACTCAAGGTTCATGTTCGACTCGTCAACAAGGAGACTGGTGAAATTAAAGAACAAGATATCTACCTGGGGAACATCCCGATCATGACTGATCGAGGAACCTTCATTGTAAATGGTATTGAAAGAGTCGTTGTAAACCAGATCGTGAGAAGTCCAGGAGTCTTTTTTGCTCGCAATGGAGCTTTTCCAGAACATTACACCGCCAAGATCATCCCAAAGAGAGGGGTATGGTTGGAGCTCGAAACCGATAAAAAGGGAATTATTCATGTGAAAATTGACCGACGACGAAAGGTCTACCTGACCTCTCTACTCCGGATTTTCGGTTTCGAAACCGACAAGCAGATCCTCGATAAATTCGCTGATCACCGACTTGAGGGTCAAAAAGACTTTATTCTCAACACCCTCGAAAAGGACACCGCCAAAACGGTAGAAGAGGCTTACCAAGCAATCTACCGCAAGCTCCGACCTGGAGATATGGCTACGGCTGCCAATGCCAAGCAACTGATCGACAGCATGTTCTTTGACTTCAAGCGTTACGATATGTCGGTTATCGCTCGATACAAGATGAACAAGCGTTTTGGTACAGACCTTTCTTACGACACGAAGCACCGAGTTTTTCAGATCGAAGACATGGTTCATATCACGAAGCACCTCCTTGATCTCAACCTGGGGAACGGAGGACCAGATGATATCGATCACCTTTCTAATCGTCGTATTCGTTCAGTTGGAGAATTGGTGCAAAACAAGTTCAGAATCGGACTGCTTCGAACTGAAAGAATTGCAAAGGATCGAATGACCGTTCTCGAACTCGATAAAGTCACTCCTACTCAGCTCATCAATGCTCGTCCTATCACCGCGGTGATGCGAGAATTCTATGCGAGTTCGCAGCTTTCTCAGTTCATGGACCAAACCAACCCACTTTCTGAACTCGCTCATAAGCGACGTCTTTCGGCTATGGGACCTGGAGGTCTTTCACGTGAGCGTGCATCTTTTGATGTTCGTGATGTGCATACATCTCATTACGGAAGGATTTGTCCAATTGCTACTCCGGAAGGACCAAATATTGGTCTTGTTGTTCATCTAGCAACCTACGCCAAGGTCAACGACTTTGGATTTATCGAAACACCCCTGCGAACCGTCATGCATGAGGCACCAAAGAAAGCAGCTGATCTTGTTGGTCGTATTGCACGTGAAGATATTACAGATGGTAAGAAGGCTGTCTTGGTAAAGAAAGATAAAGAAATTGATAAAGCAACAGCAGACAAGCTTGAGAAGCTTAAAGACTACGACAAAATTCCCGTTCGTCCTTACATCACCGATGAGATTAAGTACTACGATGCTGATGATGAACGAACGCTCCTGATTGCTCAGTCAAACTCTGGTTTCGACGAATTAGGACAGTTCGTAGATAAGCACGTTGCTGCTCGTGAAAATGGAGAACCAAAGCAAACCCACGTCAACGACGTGACTCATGTCGATATTTCTCCAAAGCAGATCATCTCGATCTCAACCTCGTTGATTCCGTTCCTCGAGCACGATGATAATACTCGGGCATCCATGGGAACAAACATGCAACGTCAGGCCGTTTCTCTGATCAACCCAGCTCCACCAATCGTGGGAACGGGTATGGAAGGAGTGGCTGCGCAAAGTTCTGGACACGTCGTTATTGCAGAGCGAGACGGTGTCGTCGAGTCAGTCGACGCGACACAAATAACGGTTCTTTATAAGAATGGAAACAAGAAAACCTACAAGCTTTCAAACTACCAACGTTCAAATCAAGCGACCTGTATCCACATGCGCCCGACCGTGACCACTGGTCAAAAGGTCAAGAAGGGAGACGTGCTCTCTGATGGTGCAGCGATCCGTGGAGGAGAACTTGCTCTCGGGCAAAACCTCATGGTGGCCTACATGTCTTGGGAAGGATATAACTTCGAGGATGCGGTCATTATTTCAGATCGAGTCTTCCGAAGAGGTGACTACGATTCGATTCATATCGAAGCCTTCACCACCGATATCCGAGACACCAAGCTCGGTCCAGAAATCATCACTCGAGATATTCCGAATGTTGGTGAAGACAAGCTCAAGGATCTCGACAACGAAGGAATTGTAAGAATCGGAGCCTTCCTGAAGGAAGGAGACATCCTCGTTGGGAAGATCACTCCAAAGGGAGAAACAGACCTCAGTCCAGAAGAACGACTGCTTCAAGCCATCTTCGGAGACAAGGCTAAGGATGTAAAAGACACTTCTCTTCGCCTCCCAGGTGGTAGCGGAGGAAAGGTAGTCGATATCCAAATCTTCTCGCGAGCAGACGGTGATGAACTCTCTCAGGGAGTGATCAAGCAGATCAAGGTCTACGTTGCTCAGACTCGAAAGATTCAAGTCGGAGATAAAATGGCTGGTCGTCATGGAAATAAAGGAGTTATCTCTCGAATCGTTCCAGAAGAAGACATGCCATACATGCCAGACGGAACACCAGTAGATATCATCTTGAATCCTCTGGGAGTCTCATCTCGTATGAATATCGGACAAATCCTCGAGACGCATCTCGGATGGGCAGCCGATGTTATTGGATTCAATGTAGCGACTCCAGTTCTCAACGGAGTGCATATCGATAAAATTACAGAACTGCTCAAACTCGCTGGTCTTCCAGAAGACGGAAAGATTCAGCTCTTCGACGGAATGTCTGGTGAACCATTTGATCACCGAACAACCGTTGGAAAGGTATACATGCTTAAGCTTCTCCATCTAGTAGAAGACAAGATCCATGCTCGTTCAGTTGGTCCTTACTCGTTGGTGACTCAACAACCACTCGGAGGAAAGGCTCAGCATGGAGGGCAGCGTTTCGGAGAGATGGAAGTATGGGCTCTCGAAGCCTACGGAGCTGCACATGCACTCCAAGAAATGCTCACTATCAAGTCAGATGATATCTACGGTCGATCGAAAGCTTACGAAGCGATCGTGAAGCATGAAGAAATCAAGAAGCCTTCTACACCAGAATCCTTCAACGTTTTGGTCCACGAACTGCAATCACTTGGTCTCGCAGTAGAGCTCGTCGACACCAAGAGTGGTGAAAAACCAGCTATCGAAGAAGTCTTGGAAGTTCCAGACGATGAAGATGCTACAGTTGTCGAAAAAGCTAGTAAAGACAAGCCACAAGAGATGGTGGGAGGGGAAGCAGGAGTCATAGAAGAAGGGCTGGCAAGCTCAGAGAGTTTAGAAGAAATGCAAGACAGTGAAGAAAAACTCGAAGCGAAAGCTGAAGCCGAACTGAAAGAAGACGCGTAAAGCTGGTCTTCTCTAAACCCTTCTTAACCTTATAATCACATCCTCATGAAATCAGATAAGCGTCCTCAAAAAGCCTTCGATGCGATCTCCATCGCCATTGCCTCTCCAGAAAAAATTCTGGAATGGTCTCATGGAGAAGTCACGAAGCCAGAAACCATCAACTACCGTACACAACGTGCGGAAATGGGTGGTCTCTTCTGTGAAAGAACATTCGGTCCGACCAAGAACTGGGAATGTTACTGTGGAAAGTACAAAAAAATTATTTACAAAGGTATTGTTTGTGAAAAGTGTGGAGTAGAAGTGACCAGAAACTCTGTACGACGAGAACGAATGGCACACATTGAGCTTGCTGTTCCTATCGCTCACATTTGGTTCCTCCGAAGTACGCCAAGTCGAATTGGACTGCTCCTCGATCTGCCGATCAAAGCTCTCGAGCAAGTGGTTTACTTCGCGGCCTACGTTATCAAATCAGTCGATGAAGATGCCAAAGCGGCAACTTCTAAACAGCTCGAAGAAGAGTACCAAACCTACACCAAGAAGATGAAAGACAGTATCAAGGCTGAAGTCAAAAAGGTGAAGGCTTCTGACCTGCCAAAGGAAGACATCGAGGCAGAAATCACCAGAATTGAAGACGATGGAGTACTTCAGCTCGACGAACTTACCGATTCTTTCGACAAGGCTAAGAGTGAAATCAAGACCATCGTCAAAAACGCGGTGATTTCAGAAATCGAATACCGAGAACTCTCTATGAAGTTTGGTCACATTTTCCGAGCAGGAATCGGAGCTGAGGCAATTCGAGAAATCATCTCAGAAATCAACCTTCCAGAGTTTATCAAAGACCGTGAAGAAGAACTCAAGACGGCTACAGAAATTAAGCAAAAGAAAATCTTCAAGAGAATCAAACTTGCTGCTTCTCTCCAACAAAACGAAATCGGACCAGAGTGGATGGTCATGACTCAACTTCCTGTTATTCCGCCGGATCTTCGTCCGATGGTTCAGCTCGATGGGGGACGTTACGCAGCATCAGATCTCAATGATCTCTACCGACGAGTGATCAACAGAAATAATCGTCTCAAGAAGCTCATTCGTTTGGGAGCTCCAGATGTGATTACTCGGAATGAAAAGAGAATGCTCCAAGAAGCTGTCGACACCTTGCTCAACAACTCTGTCCGTTCTGGAAAGGCTGCCTTCACCACCAACGACAAGAGAAAGCTTCGATCTCTCTCTGACATGCTCAAAGGGAAACAAGGTAGATTCCGACAAAACCTCCTTGGAAAACGTGTGGATTACTCAGGACGTTCTGTAATTGTCGTCGGTCCAAACCTTAAACTCCACCAATGTGGTATTCCAAAGAAAATGGCTCTCAAGCTCTTCAAGCCTTTCGTTATCGGTGACCTTATCGAAGACGGACTCGCTCATAACGTAAAGAATGCCGAGCGAGTTATTGCTGCCGGAAAGAAAGAAGTTTGGGATATCCTGGAACGCATTACCAAAGATCACTACGTGTTCTTGAACCGTGCACCAACCCTTCACAGACTCAGTATCCAAGCCTTCCAACCCGTTCTGATCGAAGGAAAGGCGATTCAAATTCATCCACTCGTTTGTGCAGCCTTCAATGCTGATTTCGATGGAGATCAAATGGCTGTTCATGTGCCGCTTTCGAAGCAGGCTCAAAAAGAAGCTCGAGATCTCATGCTCTCTTCTCGAAACCTTCTCAAGCCATCTGCTGGAGAGCCGATCACCAATGCGACACAAGATATGGTACTGGGATGTTACTTCCTCACTCGAATGCTCGAAGGAAAACCAGGAGAAGGGAAGACCTATGCAAATGTCGAACAAGCCCTGCTCGACTACGAATTAGGGGCAGTTCACCTCCAAGCCAAGATCAAGGTTCGAATAGAAGGTGCAGAAGGACTCGAATTAGTAGAAACCAGTATCGGGCGATTGATCTTCCATATGGAAGTCACCGACAAGGTTGGAATCGCTTTCTGTAACTACACCTTTGGAAAGAACCAGCTCAAGCAATTGCTCGCTGACTGTTTCGACGAGCAAGGAGAAATCGATACCGCCTTTATCTCCGATGCTATCAAGGACCTCGGGTTCAAATTCGCAACCAAGTCAGGAGTAACGGTCAGTTCATCTGACATGCTCGTTCCTGATTCGAAGTTCAAGATTATTGAAGAAGCTGAAGCTGTGGTGAAAGAGATTAACGACTCTTACTGGAATGGATGGATCACAGCGGATGAACGTTACCGACATAACCTCAAGGTGTGGACGGCAACCAAGGGAGACGTGATGAAATCTCTGATCGACAACTTCAAAGAAAACGACGAAAACGACATCTACTACCAAATTGACTCAGGAGCTCGTGGTAACTGGGGACAAATGACTCAGCTCTGTGGGATGAAAGGACTGGTTGCTAATCCATCTGGTAAGACGATTGAGCTTCCGATTCTCTCTAACCTGAAGGAAGGGTTCTCGATTCTTGAGTACTTTATCGCGACACATGGAGGACGGAAAGGGAAGTCAGATACCGCTCTTAAGACTGCTGAAGCGGGTTACCTCACTCGTCGTCTGGTTGATGCTGTACAAGACGTCATCATTCGTGAAGACGACTGTAAGCAAGAAGAAGTCTTCATGATCACTGCTGAAGAAAGCAATAACATGGGAATTCCATTCGAAACCAGGATTTTCGGGCGAACACTCTCTATTCCTCTCAATGACAAGAAGGGGAAAGTGCTCTTCAAGAAGGGAGTCACCCTCGGGAAGCAAGAAGTTCTTGAAGTGATGAATGCTGAAGTAACTGAGCTCGGTGTTCGATCAATTATGAGCTGTCTCACCGAAAACGGAATCTGTCAGAAGTGTTACGGACTGGATCTCGGAAACAACGAACCCGTACAACTCGGACTTGCAGCTGGAATTATCGCCGCTCAGAGTATTGGAGAACCAGGTACTCAGCTCACCATGCGTACCTTCCATATGGGAGGAGTTGCTGAAGGAGCAGATATTACTCAAGGTCTCCCACGTGTAGAAGAGCTCTTCGAAGCTCGACCACCAAAGATGCCTGCTGTTCTCGCTGACCTTGCCGGAAAGGTAACCATCAAGAGAAGCAAAGGAATTGTTGAAGTTTCTGTGGCAGAAGAGACTGCTGGAATTATCGATTTCGAACTTCCAGACGGGTTCAAAGCTGAGATCAAGAAGGGAGATGTCGTTCGAGAAAAGCAAGTCTTGGCACGATCTCCAATCTACAACAATATCATCAAGTGCACCCTCAACGGAACGGTTAAGGAGGTAAAGGGTGGAGTTATCAAGGTGCAACATGAAGAGCCTCAAACCCTCACTTACAAAATCAACACCAAATCCAACCTCTTGGTGTCTAGTGGTCAACAAGTCGTGAAGGGACAGACCATTACCAGTGGCCACATCGATCTTCACGAATACATGAAGAAGACGACCATCCTTCAGGCACAGACCTACATCATGAAGGAAGTGCAAGGAATCTACGCTTCACAAGGGCAAACCATTAACGATAAGCATATCGAAATCATCATCAAGCAGATGTTCTCGAAGGTTCGAATCGTTGACCCAGGTGATACAGAATTCTTGCCAGGACAAGTCGTTGACCTGATGAAGTTCCACCGGATCAACCGAGAGCATGCCAAGAAGAAGAAGCAAATTGCTTACGCAGAGCGAATCCTTCTCGGTCTAACTCGAATCGCCTTCCATACTGATTCATGGTTGAGTTCGGCATCCTTCCAGGAAACCATCCGTGTACTCGTGGACGCTTCGGTAACCAAGAAGATGGACCGACTCGAAGGGCTCAAAGAAAACGTTATCCTTGGTCGTCTGATCAATGCTGGACACGTTTACCGAAAGAAGCTCGGGATGGACGATGCTTTCTACGAAGAAGAGATCAAACCAGTGATTATCAAGCCAACAAAGGAAATGAATCCTGAAGAAGCTGAACCAGCAGGGGCATAAAACCATCCTATTGCTGAGATATTCACAAAAACACCCTCTCAAATCTCTGAGAGGGTGTTTTGAATGTAATCTACACAGCTGAAGGCGTTGGCTTATGCATCAGTGCTGTCTATACTAGCAGTGCTCCTAATACCATTTCCCATGCAACGTCCCTACAAACGCTACGGCGACAAAGAGAACTCGGCTTTCTTTGAAGAATTCTTACCTCAGATCTACGACTGGAGGGATAGTGTTGGGCTTACTGAAATGATTCGTGAGATGCACTCCGTGGTCGTGGAGGTAGATGAAGCAGATCGTCATGCTTACATCGAGGAACTGATGATGATGACGCCATATCACTTTATCAAGAGCTACGAGAACGACACCTTCGTCTACTCATTGCTCGAAATCAATGCAGAGAGTCCTGGCTACATCATTCGCAGCCGAAAGGCTGCCGACAGCTCCAAGATCATGTCCATGAACCAAATGGCTCCAGTGGCCATGAAGAAACCCCACACACGCTATATCGGAGAAGTCTACCGAGTCACCGACCTCGATAAGGTGCACAGCGAACTTAGCAAGGCGGGAGTCGAGTTCGACAGTGATGGAATCCTCGAGCAGACCAGTATCAAGTTTGCTCGCACAACGCCTTCGCAATATACCTGGAACACCATTGCTTATATCGAATACCCAGTAGGAGAGCGCCAGTACTACCTCCAGCAAGGAGAGGAGCATGCCGAAGATGTCGCTTG
>CAYGRJ010000013.1:308-14093 GCA_964352285.1 uncultured Candidatus Peribacteria bacterium | reverse complement strand
TCAAAGTGGCTTGAATTTGTTGCTGTTTATATGAAGGCTCGAGTGTGCTTGAAGATTGCTCAGCTCTTTCAGGAGGGGAAGACGGTATTGGGGAGGGAGGGATATAGGAGACGATAGGGATTAAAGAGATTGGAGGGAAAGAAGGGGAGGATGAGGATATAGGGAAAAGGGAGATAATTGGAACTATAGGGAAGCGAGACGGTGAGTCTCGTTTTTTGATGCTGTTTGATGTAGCCTTGAAGAGCTTTGTAGAGCCTTTATGTTAAACCTTGTGCCAGGTCGAGTGATGGTCTTTGGGACTTATGATGTGTTTCATCCGGGTCATCGTTACTTTATAGAAAAGGCACAAGAATTTGGTGATGAGCTGGTGCTGGTGGTTGCCAGAGACGAGACGGTGAAGAAGATTAAGCCGCTTTTGAGGAACTCTGAATCCCTTCGGAAGGCTGTATTAGAGCAGGAATTTCCTGATATTCAGGTGGTCTTGGGGGATCTGGAAGATCCCATGAGGGTTGTTCGAGAATACTCTCCAGAGATGGTGTGTCTGGGCTATGATCAGATCGGGTTTAGTGAACGCTTGATGAAGGAGTTTCCAGAGATTCGAGTGGAACGTATTGAAGCTTTTCATCCGGAGAAGTATAAGAGTTCGAAGATGGTCTAGGTGCTGGTAGCTGGTTGTTAGAATAGAGATCGTTTGTTGAAGGGTTTTGACGGCAGTTTCTGTGTTTTACAGCCATCTGTTGCTGGCTTTTCGTGTTACTGTGATGTTTTCTTATTGTGAATTATGGAGAGATTTCGGATAGTCTTTGGAGATACAGAAACCACCACCAGTGGGAGTAATGCTCGGATGATCCAGTTGGCTTTGAAAGAGCGTGGAAACGACGGCACTGTGATCAATGAGTCTTTTCAACCCACAGATGGCAGTCTGATCGATATCGATGCTATGGCTATTCATCATATCACTCCTCAAATGCTCGAAGGAAAGGTGACTTTCCAGCAATCTGATGTTCGTGGTCAGGTTGTTGAGCTCTTGAAAGGGGCTTTGTTTGTGGCTCATCAGGCTCCGTTTGATCGAGCTGTCTTGCAAAAAGAAGGTGTGGAAGTTGGACAGGTGATCGATACCTTTCGGGTGGCAAAGCACTTGGTGGATTATCATTCTCACTCTTTGCAAAAAATGCGCTATTTGTTAGAGCTCAATGTGGTGGCCCAGGCTCATGATGCTCTGGGAGATGTTTTGGTCTTGGAGGCTCTCTTCGAGCGCCTTCTTGAGCAGGTGAAAGTGAAGTATGACTACGAAGATGAGCAGTTGGCTATTCAGAAAATGATCGACTTGAGTGAAGAGCCAGCACTCCTGAAGAAGCTTGCCTTCGGGAAGTATATGGGGAGACGATTTGAAGAGATTGTTGAAGAAGACCTCGATTACCTGCGGTGGATGCAGCAGAGTCAGATGAAAAAAGAGGAAGAGAAGAGAAATACTGACTTGGTTTTGACATTGGAACACTACTTAGGGGAGTACATTGCTCCAGAGCCTGCAGAAGAACGAGATTGGTTGGGGTAGGGTATTGTTTGCTATACTCAGGTCGTTCTGACTGATTTTTTATGACAGCTGCTCAGGAATATCGGACGTGGTGGGAGGTCCTCATGCATCGGAAGCGCACCTACCTCTTTATGGGCCTGTTGCTGATCTTGATGCCTTTTGTTTTGTTGATGAGTATCTGGCAACAGCGTTTCTTTGCTGAACAGCTTGGTTTTTTGTTCGATCAGGTAGAGGTGATTGTTGAGTTGGATCCCGCCTTGAGCCCGGGCGTTGTAGAGCAGGTTCAAGAAGCTGTGGAGCAGTGGGAAGGGGTTAAAGGGGTAGAATATTGGGATCGGGATCGCTTGAATGCCTATGTAGACAGTACGATGTTTTCTGATTACTTTCAGTTTTTGGATCAGTATCAGATTGAGATTCCGGTGCAGCAGCTCTTTCGCATTCGTTTAGACGAACCTGGATACCGGAAAGAAATTGTCGACCTGATTGAAGAAAATTTTTCTGCTCAGTTAGATGTCTATGAAGGTGAGGTCACGAGCTTTGGTAAAGGGGCAGCAGGACGATTGATTGATACTTTGGAGCACAGTGCTCGAGTGCTGCAGGGGATTACTGTAGTTGTTTTGATCTTGTGGTTGCTGATCTTGGGCTATTGCACATCGTTTTATTTATCAGAAAGGCGCCATGGTTTTCATCCCTTGCAGATGATGCACCTGGTAGCTCCTTATGAGTTCTTCCCCGCCTTGATTACCGTTACAGGGTTGTCATGGTCACTGACCCTGATCGCCATGGTTTTTGCTTCGCTGATGGTTGGAGCTGTCTTATGGCAGTTAACCCTGATGCTTTGGGGAATGCTGCTGCTTTTTCAGCTGATCTTTGTGTGGGTGGGGAAGCTGCGGTGATGTGTTCTCTATTGCTCTCTCTTTGAGTATTCGTTTTCAAACATGGTAATGATGCCGTTTGAGATATCTACTCTTATAATGCTTCCATCGCTAGTTATAATGAGTCTATTGGGTTCTGAACCGTCGTTAACGTCTTTTTCATAGCTGGGAGAAACAATGATTCCCTTTTCGTGAGCGTATTTGAAAAGGTTTTCAGAGCTTGAATTAACGAGGGGTATTTTTATGCCATCTACTTGGCATGCTTTTAATCGCTTTATTCGGTCTTCAGGACTTACCTCGCTTCCAAACACTTGATTAATAAAGGCTCTGTTGCTGCCAAAATTTTGTTTCTTGAACTTTCTGGTATCAACGCTATTGTTTACAAATTCAGTTAAGAATGGTTTATGGAGGTTCTGAAGGATTTGCGCTTGAGTATTTGACTGCTGTGATTCGATCACACGTTTTTGTTCATGTTTTAGGCTGTTTATGGTGTTCTCTAGCTGTGCGTAGATGGTTTTGTTGTCTAAGCCATTTCTTTTTGCATATTCTATAACTTGCTGAAGCTCCTGAATCTTGAGGTTCAGGTTGTGATCTGATGGTTGATCTGTGCTGTTTGGTGAGTTGAAGTTTTGGAATCCCATAGAGATTTCTCTATTAATTGATGTGAACTATAAGTTGTTTTTATGTTTTTTCAAGAGAGTGCTTTAGAGTGCAGATTTTGGAAGCTTCCAGATGTAGAATGCACTACCCCAACAAAAAGTCCCCATGGTTACGAAGAGGGTGTTAAAGCCGAAATTGCTGACGATAAAGCCTCCAAGGACCGCTCCGAGAGCCAATGAGAAGTAAAATGTTGATTCCCAAGCTCCCCATTGAGATCCAGATTTCTTTTGGGAGATGTGTTTTGAATAGATGGCGTCGTAGGCTGGGGAGTAGATGGCTTCTGATAGTCCTATGAGCAGTTGAACAGCAAAGAGACTATATATAGAGTTCACCTGTGTGAAGAGGAGATAGCCAAGTCCCATTAACGCATATCCCCAAATAATGATGTTCTGGGGATATTTCAGCTTGTCGGTATATTTCCCCATGAAAAAGGTCGTAATTCCTGCAGCAAGTGCGAAGAAAGCGCCTGCCATACTCGCATCCATAAGATTTCCTCCTATTTCTTCCACGAAGAAGGCATAGATAGGCCCGATCATGCCTCCAGCAAGCAGTACGAAACCATTGGTAGAAAGCAGGATTCTAAGCGCGCGATTGAAGGGGAACTTCATCATGATTTTCTGTTTATTTCATTACAGTATAGCAGAAAACAGGGTGTTTGTCTGGGTGTTTTGATTTGTTTGCAGTTATCATTCTGAGCTTGTTCGTGCTTATATAATAGTTCAAAATGTGCTATAATGGTGAGATACTTCCATGTTTTCTCTTATGGCTGAGTTCAGAAAAAGGTTCAGTAAAAGATCATTATTCATTAGCTTGTTCTTGCTGGCTTTTGGAGTTTTATTTGCTTCTGAAGCAGATGCTGCACTTTGTAGTGGTGATGTCTGTAATATTGTAGATGATGCTACTGGTGGAGAATGTACTTTGATTGGGACTTGGTCTGTGCCGACTAAAACCTGTGTGATGACTACTGATCTGACGACTGATACGGTTTCAATTGATAGTAATGGTATTACTTTTGACGGGGATTCTGTTTCCCCACATTCTATTACTGGGGCAGGTCTTGGTGGCACATCTGGTGTTCGATCTACAGCTCCCTTGAATGTTGTTGTTCAGAATGTTGTTGTGGATAACTTTGATTTTGCGATTTCTTTCTTTGGTGTGAATTCCACATCATTGATAGTTCAGAACTGTACGCTTCAGAATAATCTCTCGGGAGGGATTTCTTTGAATGATGATACTGATTCCCAGATCCTGGATAATACTTTTATTAATAACGGTGCGGGAGGAGTTGCAGATGGAAATTCTCTGCGTTCGGTGTATATGAGAAATAGCTTCTTAACGAGCAGTCCAGGGATACTTTTCCAGAATGTTGCTGTAGCTTCTGGTGACTTTGTTGTTTCGAACAATCAGTTCACCTTGGCTGCCGGCGAGTTTGGAGTAACGATAAGCAGTTTGAATGGAACTGGTAATAGGATAGGTGGGAATAACACCTTCACGGGCGATGGAACAGCTATTAGCTATAATGGTGCCACGAATTCTCCACATGCATTGCTGGTCGATTCAAATACTATTAGTACCAGTTCTGGTGTTTTGATTTCGAATAGTACTAATGGTCCAACAGACTCTTTGACGATTTCTTCCAATACCATGAATTATGTGGGAGGCTCTCCTGGTTTTGGTGTCAGTTTTTCTGGTTCTTCTGGTTTAGATAATGTTCTTATTACTGGAAACACGATTTCGAACCAAAAAGGGATTGATGCTCGAGGTAACTCCTTTGGTTCGAATATAACAATTAGTAATAATACGATAACGGGAACAACAGCATTCCAAAGTATGCTTTTTTTTGGTCATTCAAGTGGGCCGACCTTCGCTCCTGGTGGAATGATTACTGGTAATACCTTAATAGGTGCAGGTTTGTCGGATTCTGGATTACTCCTTACTTTTGCAGAGAATGTATTGGTTCAAAATAATACGATCAGTGGGTTTGCGAACACGGGGATATTCCTCTTAAATGCACGGAATAATATCTTTACATCTAATACCTCGTCTTCAAATACTCTGAATGGTATTCGACTGGTAAATGCTGATTGTTCAGGGAATACCTTTACTTCGAATACTATTGATAATAATGGATCCAATGGAATTCAGGTTTCATCTGGTTGTACTGGGACGGTGATCAATTCAAATCAGGTTTTGGGAAATGGGTTGGATATTCGTAATGATGATGCCGCAACTTCTGGAGATCAGAATTTGTGCGTGACGACTGGTGGGTCATCTGGATATAAAGATACGAGTGCTGTTGCTGGTTGTTTGTATACCGTTAATGTTTGTGGAGATGGGAATCTCTTTGGAGCTGAGCAATGTGATGACGGAAATCTAGATATTGGTGATGGATGTGATCAATTGTGCCAGATTGAGATTCCTCCGGTGTGTGGAAATTCGATAATAGAAATGGCTGAGGAATGTGATGACGGGAATACAACTGATGGTGATGGTTGTAGCAGTTTGTGTTTGGCTGAGTCATCTGGAAGATCTATAAATAGAAGAGACAGTGATGTTGTCGTGGAATCTTCAGATCTGGATACATCTTCTTCTTCAGTATCAGTTTCGGACGGTAATCCTCCTCTCACAACAGGAACTGTAGACATTCCCAGTATTTACTTGGACGATGAAGAGCTGCTTTTAGAACAAGGTCAAAGCTTTACAGATGCTGATGGAAATTTTACTGGAGCCCGACGAGGTTCAGCACAGAGTAGTCAGTCATTTACTACTCAAGCAGGTGGTATTCAAGGAGATTCTACATTTTATGATGATGAGGAAAATCTTGTTGATATTCATGTTTCACTTCCATCTGCGCTTTGGCTTCTTTATGAATGGGTAACGCCTGTTCAGCATCAGTTTGTTAATTACAGTCTTCGAATGAGAGACCGTTCCTATAGAAGCTGGACTGAAAAATCGGTCTACACCAGGTTAGGGGACTTTATGAAAACTCGAGATGGGATCCATATCTATCGACCTGTTGAGAAGGTAGAAGACTTATCGCAACTGACGAAAATGCTGATGTATGGTTTTTCTGACTGTTTTTCAGATGAGCAGTTGCAGTATGCGACTCAATTTGCCGCTCTTTCTACAGAAAATTGGTGGAAAGGGTACTGGAGAGCTTTTCAGTATCTCACTCCATCTCGTGGATTGTATCTGCCTTGGAGCTCTGTTTTTGAGATCGAAGTTATTCCTTTTGTCCTTCGATTTTTAGATCAAGAATGCCCTGTTTATGGAGTGTATTCAGAGAATAGCTAGGTCGCTTTTTGGGCCAAAAAATGCTATAATAAGGGTAATCACTCTGGGTTTTTGATGATTGTTTCACCATTGTTGAAGACCAAACAGGGAACAGATCAGGCTTGTCCTTCGGGATGGTGCTGATCGTGATGACTCCGTCTTTGGATGCTGTATAGCGGCATTGAAGGGCAGATAGGAGCTGATAATCATTCACATGACCATTTTAGATTGGCTATATTACGGCCTTCTGGGGGTTATAGGAGCTATCGTGTTGTATCAAGTGCTGTACCGGGTGTGCAGTTGGATGATCAGAACACGACAAGAAGCTTTCTACGACCGTCAGGAATGGGTTCTCCTGCGACTGCGGGTGCCCAAAGAAGACGAACGTGCTCCTACTAAAGGACCGATTGTTATGGAGCAGATTTTTAATACCCTGTATGGCACTCGACATGACTTGGGGTTTTTTGCGCGATTATTTAAGGGGCATGCGCAGCCCAAGATGAGCTTTGAAATCGCTCATATGGATGGGCAGATCTATTTCTATTGTTATGTGCCCAATACTTATCGAAAGCTGATTGAAGGTCAGATTTATGCTCAGTATCCGGAGGTGGAGATAGAGCTGGTTGATGATTTTTTGAGTGTGGAGAGGGGGGTGGAGGTGAAGAATAAGACAAAGCAAAGCCCCTCAAGCAAGTTCGGGGCAAAAAATATGCCCTCCACAGTTGAACTCTCGACTGAGGTGAAACAAGAGCAGACTGCGCAGTTTAATGCGGTGGAGACTGATGTGATGTGTGTGGCGGAAATGGGGCTGATGGAGCCGTATTTTTGGCCTTTTAAGACTTACGAGTTTTTCGTGGATAAAGACGATAAGACTCAAGTTGATACGCTTTCGGCGCTGACCTCGGCGATGTCGAAGCTGAATCGTGATAATGATGAAGCCTACTTCCAGATGGTGATTCGGCCAGAAGAACCGGGATGGCAGAAGTATTCGAAGCGTGGATTTAATACTTTAAAGGCTGGTTATTTCAATAGATGGGCTTGGTCTTTTGGGCGCTTTACGAGTTGGTATCCCACCACTTCTTGGTGGCATCATTGGTTGGTGAAGGCTCCGGTTACCTTTGTGATGAAGTTCTTTTGGAGGGCTTTTGGTTTGTTGACTCCAATAGAAGGAGGAACCTTGGTCGAGAAACAAGAAGTCGGGTTTAGTTTTTGGGAAATTCCGAATAAGAAGTTCTCGAAGATCGGTTTTCGGGCTGAGATACGGGTGGCTTACCGGAGTCGAAGTGGATCTCCAGCTGAAGCGCAGCTGAAGGTCAAAGAAATGGCTTCGAGCTTCAATCAGTTTCAATGGCCGGAGGTTAATGGCCTCAAGATGAAGAGTATGGGGATGAGTACGAGCGCAGACGGAAAGGCTATCACTGAGCGTTTGCGGACGCGTCATATATCCGATGGGATGTTGCTGACGGTTGATGAGTTAGCCACGCTCTACCATATGCCCATGTGGAGCCTAGAAACGCCAAATATTTCTTGGGTGCGGGCGAAGAAGTTAGAACCGCCTGCGGAGCTGCCTATCGAGCGTGACCATGATGATCTGACGATGCTAGGGAAGACGAACTTCCGTGGGATTGAGAAGGAGTTTGGTATTAAACTGGGAGACCGTCGACGGCATATGTATATCATTGGGAAGACGGGTATGGGGAAGTCTACGGTGCTCGAAAATATGATTTACGATGATATTCAAAAGGGGAGAGGAGTGGCTGTGGTTGATCCTCATGGAGAACTGGCAGACAAGGTGGTAGCTATGGTTCCTGCTTCTCGTATTAACGATGTGGTGATCTTTGATCCATCTGATAAAGACTATCCGGTGTCCTTTAATATGCTGGAGGTGAAGACTCCTGAGCATCGCCCCCTGGTGGCTTCTGGACTCGTTGGGGTGTTCAAGAAGATGTACGCCGATAGTTGGGGGCCACGTTTGGAGTACATTCTTCGAAATACCATTTTGGCACTGACGGAGTACGAAGGAGCGACCCTCTTGGGAATTCCTCGAATGCTAGTGGATCCGATTTATCGAGAGAAGGTTGTCGAACAGATTACAGATCCGGTGGTGAGAGCTTTCTGGGTCGATGAGTTTGGGAATATGTCCGATAAACTCAGGACGGAAGCTATATCGCCGATTCAAAATAAGGTGGGGCAGTTTTTGTCTTCTCCAATTATTCGAAATATCTTAGGACAGGTAAAGAGTTCTATCGATATTCGCTTTGCGATGGACTCCAAGAAGATCTTCATCGTGAACCTTTCCAAGGGAAAGATTGGTGAAGATAACTCTTCGCTGTTGGGAGCGATGCTGATTACGAAGTTTCAGCTGGATGCTATGAGCCGTGCAGATATCGACGCGGAAAAACGTGAAGACTTTTATTTGTATGTGGATGAGTTCCAGAATTTTGCTACGGATAGTTTTTCGACCATTCTTTCTGAAGCTCGGAAGTACAAGCTCAACTTGGTGATGGCGAATCAGTATGTACAGCAGATGGAAGAAGACGTGATGTACGCCGTGTTTGGAAATGTGGGGTCACTCTTATCTTTCCAAGTAGGGTTTGATGATGCCGAGTACTTCTCGAAGCAGTTTGGAGAAGTGGTGACTCCTGCCGATATTATTTCGATGCCGAAGTACACGACTTATATTCGGCTCCTTGTGGATAATATGCCGACTAAGGTGTTTTCGGCACGTATGAACCCTCCGGTGAATGTAGATATGAATTCAGCAACGCGGATGAAGGTGATTAAGGCCTCACGAGAACGCTATGGGAAAGACCGTAAGCTTGTTGAAGATAAGATTAGCCGCTGGAGTACACAGATTGCTGCTCCTGAGATGAAGAAAGCTATTGCTGCGAAGGCTTCTGGAGCGGGAGTGCGCTGGCGCTACGACCGGAATAAGTCTGAATTCGAAGAGCTGATGAAGAGTGCTGGAAAGAAGTTTGAAACTCTGAATCGTGAGCAGTTTGATACATACAATATCAGTGGAGCGGTGAATGAGTTGGTCTATACGATTCCAGAAGAGCAGCTTTTGATTTATGCTCGTATAGATACGCAAGGAAAGTGCTTCAACAAAAAAGATAACCAGATTGAAGTGTTCAAGTACGACAAGAAGGACCTGAAGAAGCAGGAGAAGGTTGGAGAGGTTGCCAAGGAGCCAGGATGGCAGCTGGGCGTCAATAAGATCTTGGGAGCTGGTTTCCTGAGCCCAAAGAATCGAGAAGAGATGGAAGGGGCTTTCAAAGCAGCAGGCTTCGAGTATCAGCTGATAGATAGAAAAGATTTTGAGCTTTATGGATTGGAGAAAGCTCTCAATGAGCTGGTGTTTAAGCTGACGAAGGGTGACCAGGTTTATGCGCTGATTTCTGCTTTAGATCCGCAAGGGGATTGCTTTACAAGGAATCCAGATCAGGTGATGAAGGTCTGTGAAGTTTTGAATAAAAAATGTGTTCAAAAATTTGAAGTGAAGAAGAGTATCGACTGGATACAAGAGCTTGAACAGTCCTTGAAGGGGCTGTAAATGGTCGACATTTTTGCCAAAGTTGGTATAATGGGGTCTCGTAATTTTTGATATGGAAAGTTCTGCACTCGACGCTCCAGATAACCTGCTTCGTGAAGTACAACCACGCTCGTTTGTATCTCCAGAGTTAGAATCTTGGTTTGCTGTTCCAGAATTTTATAAATCTCTGCGAATATTGAAGTTGGTTCGAGAAGGTTAATCAGCTCTTCAGGAACATGTTCGCCTTCAAGGTGAACAGGTGCCCTCTGAATTGATGATCTTCGGAGCTCGTGAGTACCTGCTTTCTCAGGTTTTTCCTGATATTCACCGAGTGGTAGATGATTTTGTTGAAGAGTACTTTACAGCAGAATGGCGAACGAAGTTTGTATGCTATCGCCATCAGATTCACCATTGGATTGGGCAACAATCATTACCACAGGTAGATCTTGAAGAAGTTCCAGAGCTTATTGCTACTGATTCTCATCCAAAATTATGTGCTGATTTTATTGACCCTCTTCGATCACGAATTGGGTCAAAAGTGATGAAGATTGTCGATATGAGAGGTTCTCTTCGTATGGGTCATCTTTTCAATGATGCAGGGATAGAGTATTCAAAGAGAGTCTTGTATCGTGATTTTTTTTATTCTTCGTTCACAGAATGGACGAATCCACTTTCCTTTTATCAGGATGTTTATTTGTCTCTCACAAGGTTCGATCCTGAAGAGATACAAGAAGCTTTTTCCGAGTTTCCGAGTATTGATTTTTCATCTGTTCCGGATTTTATTGAATCGACTTCTGGAAATTTTGAAGTCAGTATTCCTCAACTCAAAACTGATATCATCCCTACGCTTCAGAGTCCTGAATTTGTTGGCTTTTTAGCTGATCTTCATAGGATTCCTGAGGCATTGAGAGCAGACGTTTTTCAAATGACTTCTCTCTGGACAACCTCTACCGACGATCAAGCTTTTGCTATCGCTATTGGTTCGCTTACCGAAAAATATCCAGACTGTATGAACCAGCTTTGGGCTTTCCATCAGCATTATTTAGAATGTGCGATACGTCTGCAGATTGTTTTTGGGGCAAAGAACGGAAACTTCCATAAAAAAGAATTACCGACTTATAAGCCTGATCTCGAGAAATTGATGAGTGTGCTGATTATTTATTCTTTGAAGCTCCTCACCTTGAGAAAGCTGAGGATGATTACTTTTCTTCTTAAAACTCCTTCGGGCACACGACTGCACATTGATTCTCTAAGCACTTGCTCGTGTAAGGACAAGATGACCTGGTTAAGTAGTCTACTGGAGTTTCACAGTCGCTGTCTTGCTGGCAGCTGATTTCTGATATCTCAGCAATCTTTACTTTGGCTTTTTTTGCAGCACGGTATTGTTTTCGTTCGAGCTGTTCTGCTTTCCATTGGCTTTGTATTTCACTGAGCATTTCTTCTCTCATGTCTTGAAAGGATTCGCTTTGATTCAGACCTATTACAGATCCAATGAGCCATATTCCGAGTGATACAGAAAAGATCAGCAGAGCGATAGCTGCTATAAAGGTTGAAAGTCCCAGCCAGATCGATTTAAAGAGGTCGAAGAGCAGTTTTAAGATCGTATAGATGACGATGAAGATGCTCTTGATGACCTCAAATACGAATCGAATGCCTTGAGAAATAATCTGAAGGGTTTTTTTGAGGATGGGAAGGATGCTGTTGCTAACTTCCTTTGAGATTTTCGAGCTGCTTTTTTTTGCCATGGGATGTGTATGAATTTGAACTGTATTTCTTTGCATTTGTCATGGTAGCACGGCAGTTTTTTACCCAGTGAACTGTTGGTAGAAAAAGGAGGGGATTTGTGGTGATGATCTCTTTGTCTTTTGTGGGGAGCTTGCTACAGTAAGTCTGCTATTTTTTTATGAAGATTTATGTCAGATGAAACTGCTGTGCAAGAGGATGTTGTCCTTGATGAAGTTCAAGAGGAGGTAAGCGAGCAAAAAGATAAGATTTCTGAAAAGAAGAAGGATCTTTCTGGTATGCCGATCCGAGACCAAGCAAAGATGCATGTTGAGCGGTTATTTCGAGCTAAAGATGATCAAAAGGATGTAAAGAATGCTTTGAAGGCTTACAAGGTGACTTCTGAAAAGATGGAGGAGCTCAAAAAAGCTCGTAAAGAATTCACTCAGCAAATAAATGATGAGAAGGCGAAGATTGAAGAAGAATTTCAAAAGGAACCGGAATATAACAAGCTCCGTGAGCAACAGCTCGATGCTGAAGAGAAAATGGCGGTAGCCAAGCAAGATCTTCGAGTCCTTCTTCGTGAAGAAGCTTTGAAGCAAGATTTTGTAGAGTTGAAATTCGACGTTGATGGAATTCCCTTCAAACTGCAGAGTCAGGCGAAGGTGGCGATTTATTTTAATGGAGTAGAGGCGAAATAAACCCGTGATTGCGAATGGATATGAAGCAAACTGGGTATGAAAATTCCACTCAGATTGCCGCGCTCTGCTCGCCATGACGAGTGAAGTGAATCGAGTTGCTAATAAGTGTATACTTCTTGTGATTTCTCTTTTTGCTATGTCTGAAGAAACTCCAGATCAGGTTCAGCCCGCTGAAGGTCAGTATTCTGAAATACATACTCAGATAGACTCTGAGATGAAGCATGATGAAATGGACTTGAGCGATACGAAGGTGACTCACGTGGAGAACCTGTTTATTATTTCGTATCTGACGAAGGCTCTTCAAGATGTGGCTATTAAGAAGGCTTCATTTTTACAGTATCCTTTGTTGTTGGTAGACCTTCCTCTGGCTTTGGCCATTCTCATAGTGAATGTGGAACGGATTCTTTATGTGAAGATTTTGGGTTATGTTCTTGCTCACATATCTTATGATGTGGATATTTTGAAGTCTTTGGTGAAATCCCATATAGATGGGAAGGCAGAAGAGGCACAGAACTGGCAAGAACGGGCTTTCAATGGTATTCGAAAAATTCTGAGGTTTGCCTGGGGCGTGATTATTTTGCTGTTTATTTTGCCTGTGTGGCCTTTGATTTGGGTTTACAATCATATTGTTCAGTCATTGCTGATCGCGACGATCTATTACTTTTTGATGTTCTCAAATTACGCCTTTCCAGGTGGGTTTTTGGTTTATTATTTGCTGTTGGCTACTGTTACTTTTTTGGTTTCGAGCATTACCGTTCCTCTTATTTTTCGACTCACGGTGTATGTGAAGGCTTTGTTTTCCCTGGAAAAGAAGTCATGGGATGAGGTGAATAAAGAAGCTCGAACGGCCTTCATGCAGTTTTATAAGAAGATGCAGGGAGGAAGTGCCGAGGTGGTTGCAGACCTGAAGGTGCGCTACGACGATGAGTTTAAGGCTGAGGGCGGTGTGTACTATATGTTGTTGAAGTTTCTCCATTATCTGAAGGATAAGTTTTGGAAGCTCAAAGAAAAAAAGATCGAGGCTGTGGTCGATAAGATTACTGATAAAACGGTTGAGTTTGTGGATGAGTATTATCACGAGAAGATGAGTTATCAGCACACCTTGATGACGGTTTCTCCTAAGGATTTGAATCGGACAGCTATTGCTTTGGGAGTAACGATTGCTTTCTCGCTGTCCTTGGTGTTTCGAGGATCAAATGGAGAAGGGATTATTGGCCCCTTGCTGCTCTCATTTGTAGACCAGGGTATATCTGAAACCATTTGGGTGGCACACAATGCTGGGCGGGGGTATTACCAAGATATGGTGGAGTCGTATCTGATTCTTCCAAACTTCTTGAAGTATTTTGCGATGGGGGCTGATTATGTGTTTTACTATTTCTTCCAAGTATATTACGTCGTTTATCCATTGTATATGGCTTTTGTGTTCCGGTTCTACACGGCTTATCTGAACTTCTTATTGACGGGGATTTTCTATAACTACTGGTAATT
>CAYGRJ010000013.1:0-298 GCA_964352285.1 uncultured Candidatus Peribacteria bacterium | reverse complement strand
CCTCTGTAGTTTTCGCGTTTCTTTTTCTTCGCTTAGACTCGACTTTATTCGACTTGGGGCCCACGAGACCCAACTCTCAGAAAGTCTTGTGCGCTCAGAAACTTCAACGCTCAACTTTCTTTCTATTACATGGCAAATAAGGCTGAACGAGTTCGGGTTATTGATGAGGTTTTGGAGAAGCTTTACCCGAATCCGGAGCCGCCTTTGGATTTTGAGACACATTATCAACTCTTGGTGGCTGTCGTGCTTTCTGCGCAGTGTACAGATGTACGGGTCAATACGGTTACGCCAGTACTAT
>CAYGRJ010000012.1:0-14227 GCA_964352285.1 uncultured Candidatus Peribacteria bacterium | reverse complement strand
TTCGAGTGGTGTCCCGTAATACGAAGTTGATTACTCTCGTGGAGAAACCATGGATTCAGTGTGTTCTTCACTTGGCCTTACCTTTAAAACGGTTGCTACTGACCCGGCAGTTTGTCTTAAGTTGAACCCAAGTGCTAGACTTGAAGTTTCTCAAAACGGTGATTTAGGAGTCGCTTATTGTGGACCTCTTGGTTCTGGACTTCAAAAAGAATGTGCACAGTTTCCCAACTCCTGTTTGAGTTGCCCGAACTGTACTAATAGTACGAGTCCTTCTCAAACGACTCAGTTGTATTCGAAGCTTTTTGTAGAATGTGGCCCCCCACCTATTAGTACAACACAAAGTTTACGTGTTGCTAGTCCTGGTGGGTCTTTACTCACTCAATTTTCCCCAGTTCCGACTCTTGGGAATCTTGCTCTTGATGTTCCTATGGAGATCAGCCCATTTGGAGTATTGGATAGAAGTTCCACGGGAGCAGTTGGGAGAATCAGTGGATCTGTAAAAACTGTTCAGAATTGTAAAGTGGGGTCTTGTTTAGACTTCGACGGTACGGGTGGGAATGATTACGTTGATTTTGGAAATCCTCCTGCCTTGGCAAGTATTAGTGATAAGATGACGATTTCAGCCTGGATTTACCCACGAGGTCCTGGTGAAGGGACTATTGTCGATAAATATGCCTGGAGTGGTTTTGGTCCGTTGTTTTTTTATAGTGCTGGACGACTAGCTCTTTATGCCTATAACCCAAAAGTTAACTTTTTGTGCCCAAGTGGTCCTGCTAATAAATGTGAAGGAAATGCTATTACCCTGAATGAATGGCAGCATGTGGCGGTGACGATAGACGCTAATGGTTCTGTTGTTTTTTTCCGCAATGGTATCCCCCAGGTAGAAAGAAGAGCCGTGAATATTGGGAATTGGGGTACGAATGCTACTTTGAGGATTGGTGCCCGTAACAAAGCTATTCAGCTTCAGCCATTTGACGGAATGATCGATGAGGTGAAGGTATATAGAGAAGTTTTGAGTCCTAAGCTCTTGAATGTCTTGTATAGCACTGGGAGCGTTCCCGTTACTCCTGTGGTCAGCACCGGTGGAAAGAGTACGAGCACTACTGGTCTTTCTCTACCGGCTACAGGAGTCTTGCCTGCTAGTGGTACGACAAGTGCGGGATCTTCCGGAACGGGTGGTTCTGGAACTTCTGGTACTTTGGTTACTCAGCTGACAACTATTGTCCATAATGGAGATGTTTATAGCCTTATCAAGGGTAATCCACCTGGTTCAGCTCCACTTCCTCAAGATACCGGTTCAAAAGTGTGTGCCTTGATTACAGGTTCCAATAAAAAACCAATGATTTGTAAAGATCCAATCAGTTCTACTGATGAGACAACGAGTTTTCCTCAGACCAATTTTGAAGTGGCTAAGAAGTTTTATGGGAACCGAGTTGCTGTTAATACAACTCTAGATGGTGGTAACTTTGAAATGGTTTTTTATAAAAATAGCAATAAGATGATTCCTCAACTCGAGGGATATACTGATTTAACTATCCATACTTGTACTCAATGTGATAAAAACCTGACCTGTAATCAGTCTCTATCAGCACCGAGTACTTTTGCTGATGAAGTTATTGTAAGGTGTTTTGAAGATACTTCTGCTGCTGTCGCGAGTTCTGGTTCTGCTGGTGGTGTTCCTGCATTTGTGAAGCAGGTCGCTAAGATTGTCCAAGTGCCTGATGGTTCAGGTGATATAGAGTTTACTCTGGATGTTGATCAGTATCAGGATCCTATAGATATACGTGTTTCATTGAATACCGGTAAAGGGGTCTCTGACCTTTCTATCTTATCGGTATCTCATGGGAGTATCTCTAGTAAGGGTTCACCTCAAATTGTTGGTGTCGACAGTTCTTTTTCACCTCTGACCTTATTGATCAAGGCGAAGACTTCTCATGTCTTTACTTCCGAAACCAGCACTGCTGAACTTCAGATTATCTCCTCTTCTCTTGGAAAAGTTTCGGTTCCTCTCATCTCTCAGACTTTTGTTCTCGATAATGCAGCACCATTAAACACGACTATATCCGTTGGAAATGTCGGAGTTGATTTTGCAGAAGTCAAAGTTACGGCATCTGACTTGAGCGCTCAGCGTCCCGCCCATCATAAGATTTGGTATGGAACTTCCAAGTCAGATGTAGCAGGTCGTTCTGGTAATGCCACCTTCTTCCAGTCTAGTCAGATGAATGGTGGAATTGTTTTGAAGAATTTAAAACCATCTACTAACTATTATCTCGCTCAAGATGTTGTAGATGCTCTTGGGAATGTTTCACGAGGTTTATCGCTTCTTGATTTTAACACTCATAGTGCTGTAAGTACGGTATCTCCGTCTTCAAGCAGCAGTGGTACATCTTCATTGACGACGACTACTGGTGGTACTCTCCATGGTTCCTCTCTGACGAGAACGGGATTTATTTCTACGTCTGCTTCTACTTTCGACCCTAATCTCAATGATTCTCTCAGCATAGATGCTCATATTGTCGTTGGTTTTCAAGATGCTGGTAATGTGGTCGATCTTGATGTGATTTGTTCTGGTACCGCATTGCTTGCAGATAACTATGTTCACCAAGCTCAGAGTAATATTCCACCACTTGGTAAGGTTATTGTTACGCCACGTTCTGTCAGTCTTTCTTATCGACCTCCAAATACGGCTCCGTATTCTGTTCAGGGTAGATTTCTGTTTGATGCTGCTCTTGTTGGTAGTAGTGACTGTGTTCTTGAACTTAATTCACCAGCATATGGATTGATGACTATTACTCTTCCAACGATAACGGTTGTCTCATCTGGAGGCTCTGGAGCTGGAAGTACCACTGGTTCTGTTATCGGTAGCAGCGGGTCAACATCTGGTACTGGATCTGGATCTGGAACTGGAAGTACCACTGGTTCTGGAGCTGGGACAGGTACTTTGCCACCAATTCTAGCCCTACCTCAACCAAACCTGAGTTGTTCTTTTCCATCTTGTGCTGGGAATTCGACCATTGTGGTGACAACTCCAGCGACTTATGACCCGGTTACAGGAGCACAACTTACTTGTGATGTGCTCTCTTGTCAGCCCCTTGGTGGCGGTTCTGGTCCTGGGATAATACCTGGAGTGCCTAGTCCTTTTATACCTGCACCAGGTTTGCCTCCAATTATGTGTGCAATACCACAGTTTTCGGGGAATGTTACTTGTGTCAACGGACCACTGAATACCAGTCCAGCTCAGTTTAACTGTCCTACCTATATATGTACTCCAAACCCAACAACGATTGGTGTTGCCCCACCAACTTTTGTCACAGGAACGAGTTCTTCTGGTTCATCGAGCAGCACGACGACTTCAACGAGCTCTGGTAGTACTGGTACAGGTTCTAGTGTTACAACTGGTAGTGCTCCTACAACAACTCCTCCTCAAACATCACCAGTTCCACCCAAGCCTTGTGCACCTGGTCTTGTTACGCGTCTTCCAAATTACCTTCGGGCACAGCTTTCTACTGGTGTTGATCTGACACAGTTCTATCAAGTTGGTCCACGAGAAGTATATATTTACGATCAGCTCGGTAAGCGTATTTCTAAGTTTGATGCGAATTTCTGTGGGGATTTGGATATGGACGTAGAAGGAGGTCGAGATGATTTCTTGGGAGCTGCTTACATGCACCGCCTGCAGACTACTCAATCAGGAGGTTTTTACGATCTTTTTGCCAAAAAAAATCCCTCTGATCAATTCTTGAGAGTTTGCCCTGGTAAGGCTGATTCTCCTCTCTGCCCTGCAAGTTATTCTCCAAATGCGCTTTTTGATAGCAATGGGCAAATAGTTCAGAATAATGGAGTCGACTTAACTCTCCTCTCTCAGATGGTTATTTCTGTTGATCTCCAAACAGATGAATGGATTGCCAATGTTTCTGGTACAGCAGTGCAAGGTGTAGCTGCTGGAGCTACTGGTCCTACAATGGTTACTACTTCTTCGGCATCTCCATCTACTAGTGTGTCTTCTTCAGCTTCATCTAGCTCAACGACTGGAACTCCATCAAGTTCAAGTACAACGGGATCGACAACTTCAAGCTCCGGGACTACAGGTTCTAGTTCTTCAACAAGCTCTCCAACAGCAAGCTCCTCCTCTGTGACGGGTACAACTTCAACTACTGGTGGAAGCCTTCAATCCCCAAGCAGTTCCTCTACTTCAAGCGGTACTTCTGGTACAACTGGTGGTTCTCCACCTTCTTCAAGCTCTACTACTTCAAGCAGCACTACTGGTGGATCAGGTACTGGAACAACTAGTACTCCTTCTGGAACTTCTTCAGCATCAACGACTGGTTCTGTATCTACAGGCACAAACTCAGGATCACAAAGCTTTTCCACCTTACAGATTGATTTCTTTGGGCTCCCTCAATCACCTGCCCCATTTAGTGTCAGTTCATTACCGGTAACTACTGGTATAGCATTACCTGGTAACGGTCCTTATATTTTTTCTGGTTTTCAGTCTGGTACTTACACACTTACCTCTTTCTTGACGCAAGGTTTTGAATTTGTACCTGGCTTGGGTTATAGCATCATTCAGCAACCTGGAATGAGTAATCTTCAAGTCGAATTTACAATACCTGCTCAAGTTTCAACTTTTGTTCTTAATTTGCAGGTTGCTCCTGTTTCTGGCTCATCATCTGGAGTGTCTAGTATTAGTACAGGATCTTCATCAACAGGAACGAGTTCTTCAAGTACAGGAGGACTTTCTACAAGTACAGGAACCACAGGGTCAGGTGGTAGTACTACAAGTGGAAGCTCGTCAGCAAGTACTGGTTCATTGTTACCAGGAAATACTACTAGCTCTGGTGGAAGTAGTAGCAGTACAGGTGCTCCAACATCAGGTAGTAGTAGCACAACTGGATCTTCTTCAACAGGTACAGGATCAGTATTTGCCCCTAGTGGAGTTACAACTGCTGGTTCCTCATCAAGTACTGGACCATCACCTTCAGGGAGTACGAGCACAACTGGTGCAAGTACTACAGGTTCCGGATCTTTACCTTCTCCTACTATCACCTCTGGTAGTTCTTCTACTACTTCCAGTACATCAGGGGCTCTATTAACAGGTTCCACTTCAACAGGTTCTTCCTCAGCAGGAACTTCCAGCGCTTCATCTTCTTCTGGTGGTTCTACCAGTACAGGATCAGGATCAGGAACAGGTTCTGCTGCTCAGGGAAGTGGCTCATCAGCTTCTTTACCTGGTGCTGGAGGATCACAACGTTACCAAACCTACAGTTCAGAAGGTCGTCGAGTTACACAGTCTCATCAACAAGCTGCGCAGCAATTCCAGAACTTGCTCATATCTGAAGGACGAGAAGGAGTTCTTTCTGCATTCGATGAACAAACGACTGATCAGAAAGTTGATGAAGTTGTTCGACGTCTTATTGCTACTCGAACTGTTTTGGATGCTTTGTTGGACCTTTCTACTCTTTCTTCTGCAGAAGACTATCAGGTTACCAATCTTACTCAACGTACTCTCTATGTTCTGCTGAGATCCTATCGGATTCGTTCGAACCAACAGACCATTGGTCAGGTAGTAGGTCAGTCTTATGACTTTGATTTCCGTGAGTCCAATGATGTGGCTCTTTCTCGAGCCAGACACGTCGCCAAGTCTGTTGTGCTTACCGTTGGAGAAACCTGTTTCACAGATGACTTACTGATGTCTCTTCAGCGATTGGATAGCGATGGAAACCCATTTTGGTGGTTTGGGTACTGGTCAATGTTTGAACTCTTGGGAATTGATCTTGCTCAGTTAGTTGGTATTCCAAACTTTGGACCCGACTCTGAGGTCGATAAAGTGAATACGCTGACCTTTATGAAAGCCTTGGTAGAGGAATGTGGTCGGTAGCATTGCCCACCACTTCGGATACCTTTTTGTCTGATGCTGTATTGTCATCGCTTTCAACATCATCTATAAAGATGATGTTGATATCTTCTTACTTTGTCTTTATGCCTGCTTCTGAACCTTTTCAGCTCAAAGATGCTTTCGCCAAAATGTTTAAAGGTGGAGTCATTATGGACGTCGTTAATGCAGAGCAGGCTCGTATAGCTGAAGACGCCGGTGCTTGTGCAGTTATGGCCCTCGAACGCGTCCCTGCTGACATTCGAGCTGATGGGGGAGTATCACGTATGAGTGACCCTCATATGATCAAAGCGATTATGAAGGAGGTTACCATTCCGGTGATGGCCAAGGTTCGTATAGGTCACTTTGTTGAAGCACAGATACTGGAAGCTATTAAAGTTGATTTTATAGATGAGTCCGAAGTCCTCACTCCTGTTGACGATATGCATGTGGAGAAGTCTTCTTTTCGTGTTCCCTTCGTGTGTGGTGCGAAGAATTTGGGTGAGGCGTTACGCCGAATAAAAGAAGGTGCAGCCATGATCAGAACGAAAGGTGAAGCTGGTACTGGAGATGTTGTTCAAGCCGTACGGCATGTCCGTCAGATACAGCGAGAGCTAGCAGATCTTCAACTGATGTCCGATCAGCAATTAGAACAGGCTGCTATAGATATGAGAGTGACCTTGGAATTGGTTAAAGAAGTTCGAGAACTTCAGCGGCTTCCAGTCGTTACTTTTGCTGCTGGTGGTATTGCCACCCCTGCTGATGCTGCGATGATGATGCATTTGGGTATGGATGGAGTCTTTGTGGGGTCTGGAATCTTTAAGTCTGATAACCCAGAGAAGCGCGCTAAGGCTATCGTACAGTCCGTGACTCATTATCAAGATGCCAAGAAGTTGGCAAAGTTCTCTGAGAAATTGGGTCCTGCTATGGTGGGTATTAACTGTGATGAACTCTTGGTTCGTATGGAGGAGAGAGGGGAGTAGTTCTTTTCTTATCTGTTATGAAAATTGGTGTTTTAGCACTACAAGGAGACTTTCGTGAGCATCTGGATTCTCTAGAGTCTTATGGTCTGATTGGTCAAGAAGTCAGAGTGCCATCAGAATTAAAAGGGTGTGATGCTTTAATTCTCCCTGGTGGAGAGAGCACTACTATTTCTCAACTGATGAAGCAGGTTGGGTTAGATGATGCTATTCGTGATTTTGTAAAAAAGCTTAAAAAGCCAGTATGGGGGACATGTGCTGGAGCTATCTTACTCTCAAAGTCAGTCCCTAATGGTCCTGATTTAGAGGGTGTCTTAGGCTTGATAAATATTTCCATACAAAGGAATGCTTATGGAAGACAATTGGATTCATGTGCAGTCCAGATTAGTATTCAGGGTCATCGTTCAGAAGTGTTGTTTATCCGTGCACCCCAGATCATCGAGTATGGGAAGAGTGTTCAGGTGTTAGCAGAGTGGAAAGGTAGTCCTGTTTTTGTTCAATCAGGACGAGTTTTAGCAAGTACATTTCATTCTGAAATAAGGGGTAAAAATGTCGGCTTAGAGGCCCTTATCAACTTGCTCTAAAGGGGAAAACCTTTTGTATAAGCCGTTTCTCGTGGTAAGATGGTGAAGCTCTTTTTGGGCTTCATTTTTTGTTTCATTTTCCGCTTTATGGCTAAGAAAACCGATGTCTCTGTGCAAGAACTTCTTACTCGTGGTGTTGAACAGGTTATTGTTCGACAGACTCTAGAAGACCGATTAAATTCTGGAGAAAAGCTGAAATTGTATATGGGTATTGACCCAACTGGATCCAATATTCATTTGGGACACACTGTGCCCCTCAGAAAGTTGAGAGACTTCCAGCGTCTTGGACATACGGTGATCTTCTTGATTGGTAATTTTACAGCTCTCATAGGAGATACATCGGATAAGGAAGCTATGCGACAGCCACTATCACTCAAAGAAATTGATAAAAACTTCCAAGACTATAAAAAGCAGGCTTCAAAGATTCTGGATTTTGACAAGGTTGAGATCCGATATAATGCAGATTGGCTTGGGAAGCTTGATTTTGGAGATATCGTGAAGCTTGCTCAGCAGTTTACTGTTCAGCAAATGATTGAGAGAGATATGTACCAGAAGCGTCTTACTGCTGGTAAGCCAATTGGACTTCATGAATTCCTTTACCCTCTTATGCAGGGTTACGACAGTGTCGCTATGGATGTTGACCTCGAAGTGGGTGGAAATGATCAGACCTTTAATATGTTGGCTGGTCGAACTCTTCAAAGGACTTACAATCAGAAGGAAAAGCATATGCTTGCTACCACTCTTCTAGAGGGTACAGACGGACGGAAGATGGCAAAGACCTACGGTAACGTCATCAATCTTACCGACGCTCCAGAGGAGCAGTTTGGGAAGATCATGTCGATGTCTGATGACGTGATCATTAAGTACTTCACCTTGTGTACTGATATTCCTCTCAAGCAGATTGAAGAGTATGAAAAAGCTATGGAAGGTGGAGAAAACCCAAAGAATTTTAAAATTCTTCTTGCAAAGAATATCGTAACTCAATACCACAGTGAGAAGGCTGCTGAACAAGCATCTAAAGACTTTGAAGAAGTCTTCTCGAAGGGTGGTAAACCAGAAGAGATTGATCAAGTGACCTTCGATAGTGGAAAGTTTAAAGCTTACGCTCTTTTGGAAGAGCTCAAGATGGTTGAGTCACGTAGTGAAGGTCGAAGATTGATCGAGCAAGGTGGAGTACGTGTAAACGAGGAGAAGCTTGAAGATATTGAAGCCATCGTAGAAATCATGCTTGATGAGAAGGTTCTTATCCAAGTTGGAAAGCGCAAATGGGTTGAAGTTATAGGTCAAGAGCCAGAAGAATTCTAAACATCTGCTCTGAATGTATTGATACTTGTTTTGTTGTGAAGAGTTGACTACACTTTATCAGTCTCTTTGGCTGTGTTTCTTGAGTCTTGGGCTTATATCTGCTATAATAGAGAGATGACTTATGAAAAGTCTTTCAGTTTCTAACAAAAATAAATGTCGAACGTTTCCGAAATTAAGCAAATGATAGAAAGTGCAGAAGCTGCCCTAAAAAAGGCAAAAAAGCTTCTGTTTGAATATGCAGATAGTGAGGGATTGTCTACCTCTGATGTGAATAGTACTCCATTGTCTTCTGCAGATGACGATGCTACTCAGGTCATTGAAGGGATTTTTAATGGCAATCACATGATTGCCCCAGATGGTGAAAGTTACCCGATTCCTTCGAACTATGCTTCAAAGTCGAAGCTTATCGCTGGTGATTTGTTGAAGCTTTCTATCATGCCTGATGGACGATTTCTTTATAAGCAAATTGGACCTGTAGCTCGTAAGACGCTTATTGGTACCCTTATTCATGAAGATGGACAGTATAAGGTTATTGCTGAAGGTAAGAAGTATCACGTGCTCTTGGCATCTGTGACTTACTACAAGGGTAATGTTGGAGACAAGGTAACTATTATCATACCTGTGAATGAAGAAACTGACTGGGCAGCTATTGAAGCTATTCTTCCTGCTGATGTCTCTCAGATGAGTATCCACGAAGAAGAGCCAGAAGAAGAAGAAATCGTTGATTTCTAAGACATTGTATTGATTTGGATATGTAAAAGAGCACCATTTGGTGCTCTTTTTTGTTGTTATGGTATTCTGGAGTCTTATTCGACCATGTCGAGTTCAAGCAAAGCGTTGTCTAAGTTCAGCTCAAGCAGTTCATTTTTCTCTGTAATCTCTTGTGCTTGATCATTATCTTCTGGTGCTTGTGTGGGTGCTTGCGCTTCCCCACAGGCCGTTATAATAACGCTCAGTGTTGCTAGTAGGCAAAGTGTTATAGATTTTTTCATAGGAGAGGGTGAGGATATTGGTGGCCTTAGTTGATGGTTTGTATCAAATCACTCCATCTCTTGTTGACAGATTTGATGATGTCGATTCGCTGTTGCTTATTTGTAGCTGAATAGAATTGTATTTTTGATTCAGAAATGAAGGTTATGAAGTCTATAGTTGCTTCTTGAGTGAGTTTTCCTTCTTTCATAAGGAGTTCAGCTCGTTCTTCTGCATCATAGAACCTTCCTGCTATCAGATGATACACAGACTCTCGGTATTGCTTTGTGCAGGACTCCTCTTTATTTCTACAGAATTCTTGAAGGGGAATCAGCTTCTTGGGGAGTTCTAACTGGGTCTTGAGGCAATCTATTACTCCAGTCGCGTTGTATTCTTGACCTGTTTGAAGGCCGTCGTACCAGCAGGTATTAATCTTTTTGTATCTTTTCTTGCAGTTTTCTTGCCAGGTCGATGATCCAGTTCTGCAAGCTTCTGGATTATAGGCAAAGTCTTGTTCGTACTTTAATGTGGCGTAATCTGCTGTGAACCGACACTCCACTCGTTCTTTTATGCTTTTTTTGAGACCACAGTGAGATGTTATGTCGTCAATGTTGTCTGCGCTGAGTTCTGTAGATTTTTGAGTATTTGTGATTGTGGGGCTCGGTTCAGGAACTTTTTCATTATTAGTAATTACCTTGTCTGTTTCGACCTCTTTCTCATCTCTTTGTGATGAAGGTGTTGTGCTAGGTATTGTTGTTGTCACAGGGACTGGTTCAGGTTCAGGTTCTGGTTCTGGTTCAGCTTTCGTGGTTGTTTCTGGTGCTGTTTCTTCTGGAGTTGGGCTTGGTTCAGGTGCGGTAGCTTCTTGGGTTTCTGGTTCCGACTCTGGAGTTGATTCTGATGTGGTAGTTTCTGACTGAGTGTTTGTTGTTGTTGTTGTTGTTGTTGTTGTTGTTGTTTTATCGTTGCTTCCTCCTGATCCACCTTTTGCAAAAACCATTCCTTGGATACCCGTATTTAGTATTGCTAGAAGGGATATGATTGTTAAAAGTTTTTTCATGTTTTTTTGGTGAAGATATTTTTGATATCAGTCTACTCTTCTTTACTTGGCTTTCCAAGAATCAGCTCTTTTTTTCATTCGCCTTGTTGAGTTCCCAGAGTTGTAGTGCTTCTTCTGGAGTTTCTGCTTTATCCTCACCAAAAACCCAACTATGACGTGATTCTATTTTCTGGGCACAACTCTGTACCACCTCATCTGCTGTAAAGTGTCCTTCTTCTTCAGCTATTTGCATCATCATGCAGAGGTTAAAAAGAACATCTCCTATTTCTTCTTTGAGATTTTCCATGTCTTTGTTTTCTAATGCTTCTGCAATTTCTTGTGATTCCTCTAGGAGCCTTTTGGGATATTTGTTGAGTGTTTGTTTGCGATCCCATGGACAACCCATATCTGAACGGAGTGTTTTGGCGAGTTCTAGGAGTTTGTCGATCATGATGTTGGATTATAAGTTCCAGATGTGTCTCCGAGCTTATTTTTGAGCTTCTTGGCGATGTAGGTACCTACGGTTCGTTCTAGTTGAGCCATTGGTGCCGCTTTTATAGCATTCATAGATCCGTATTCTTTCAGAAGTCGTCTTTTGATGATCAGTCCGATACCCTCTATGTCGTCTATTTCCGATTCGGTGAGTTTTTTCTTCCCGAGTTTCTTTCTGAGTTCATTGGCAAATCGGTGAGATTCATCTCGTATTCTTTGCACTAAATAGAGCGCTTGAGAGTTCTTTTCTAGCAGTGTTCTGTTGTAGCCTTCTCTCCCGTCGCTGAAGGGCATAAAGATCTCTTCTTCTCGTTTCGCTAAGCCGATGAGGCTGATCTCTAGTCCAGATTCTTTCATGGCTTGGTGAGCTACTCCGAGCTGTCCTTTGCCTCCATCTATGATGATGAGATCTGGAATTTGTGAGAATGAGCTATCGTCTTTCTTTTTTTTCACGATCTTATAGATCAATCCCACCTGGTCTTTTCCGACTTTTAGCTGTTTGGGGATTTTTTTGAGCTCTGTGAATCCATAGCTCAGGTATTGTTCTTTGCTATCTTTCTGCGTAGAGATATAGAGATTCTTGGCTCCCTTTGGTAATCGTTCTATGAGCTTGCTCATCACTAAGTTCTGGATTGCTCTGTTGTTGTGTTCTTCTGCTATCCAGGTTGCTCCAATTTCGAAGAGATCGTCTTCGTGATGAATGTATGATGTGTAGCCTACGAGCTGTGAATCTTCTCCATGGTAGAGGGCTGTGAAGCACTTGGCATCGAGTTTTTCAGCATCTTTTTTCTTGATGATCTTTTCATCTATCAGGGTTTTTGTGATGACTTCAAAATCTGCTTTTACAGGTTTTTTCAGGCTGTAAGCCTGAGTTGATTCAGCTGCGAACTGAGCGAGGCGTTTGAGTCTTCTCTTCAGGATTTCTTCTATGCTGGCATAATCATCTATTTCCCCATTTTCTAGACTCTTCACTTTGAAGTGACGGTAGAGTTTCTTATCTGGAGATCCCTTTACGAAGACCACCATCGACGCTGTGGTGTGTTCTCCGCCCATATGAGAGATATCGTAGCATTCTATGCGCTTGAGCTCCTTCTCTATCCCGAGTTCATCGGCAAGGTCCTTACAGGCCTGCGTTGTCTTTTGTGCGTCACTGATCCATTTGGCTCGTGATTGCTTGGCAAAGGTCATCGCATTTTTCTCGGAAAGTTCGAGGATCTTGTTTTTCTTGCCAATTTGAGGAGTGAGGATGTGAACTGTTTTCCTGTCGTGTTCACCGCTTTCTTCCTGTACCTGCTTGCGTTGCTCTGTCAGGAAGACTTCCCAGAGTTTTTTGTTCGTGGGTGCATCACGGAGAAAAAGTTCAGAGGGCATGTCTGTTGTTTCTTGATAATATGACCTCAGGAATGATTCAATCATAGATGTCGTTCTGTCTGATTCAACTCCAGTACTGATGGTTTGCGGTGTGTCGAGGGTGAAGTTTTCTTGATTGACCAGCTTCCCTTCACGGAACTGAAACAGGTTGATAAAGGTTTTGTCGAAGTCGGGATACATGCCAATAACATCTCTGTCGATAAACTCCGGATCTGATACGAGTTGTTTTCTGGAAAACATAGTCTCAAGACTCTTGATTTGATCTCTTGTCTTGGCTGCCATCTCGAACTTTTTTTCTTTTGCATAGTTAAACATGCGGTATTTGAGCCTGGTGATCAGGTCTTGATAGTTTCCTCGTAAGAAACCAATGATCTGCTTGATCATCTCGTTGTACTCTTCTTTGGGAATTTTGTCGATACAAGGGCCTGCACAGCGCTTTATATGATAGTCGAGGCAGGGGACTGGTATGGTTCTTTTGGTGATGTTCACGAGTCCATCTGGTCCGTCCTCCATTTCGAGGTTACAGGTGCGTATAGGAAAGATCTTTCGCAAGATGTTGATGAGCTTTTCACAGGCATCTGCGCTGGTACGAGGGCCAAAGTAAAGGCAGCCATCACGTTCACGTTTTCTGACGATGCTGAGCCTTGGATAGTCCTCTTTGGTTGAGACTTTGATATAGACGTAGCTCTTGTCATCCTTCATCAGGATGTTGTATTTCGGACGAATTTCTTTGATCAGGTTGGTCTCGAGGACGAGAGCCTCTATTTCGGAGTTGGTTTCTATGTAGTCGATATCGCAGATTTTCTCGACCATTTTTTTGGTTTTGATCGATTGTCCTTTGGAGACTTGAAAGTATGATGCCACCCGGTTTTTGAGGACTTTAGCCTTCCCGATATAGATGATTTTATCGTCTTTATCCTTCATTTTATAGACCCCGGGCTTTGCAGGGATAGATTTGAGCAGTTTTTTGATCTTTTCAAACTGCTTTTCGAAAGCTGTTGCTTCTTTCTTCTCGTCTTTTTTTTCAGCCATAGAATGTTGATAACGCCTCTAATGCTAGCTCTTTTTTGAGCCTTTGCCAAGTTCGGTGGGCGATCTTTCTTGTTATCAGTAATGAATTCTTCTACATTGTGATCTTTAATAAATCATTCTTCAATATGGAAGCTTTGCAGCCAGAAACTTTATCTCAAATAAGCTCTAATAGTGGTTCTGTATTAGATCCTCAAGAGCAGAGAGCATTGGATTTTGCATTGGAGAAGTTTCAGATATCGACGGGTTTGTTACTGAATCCTGCAGAACGTGAATTTTCTTCTGCACGTGTTTATTTGCCCCAATCAAATCCTTTTCAAATTGATTTTCCTTCCGAACTCAATCTTGATGCTGTGATTCCTAGACAAGGAGAATGGAAATCTGATAATGATGAGTCGAATTCTGTAGTCGTCTTATCTAAGGGTATTCATAAGCATGCTGCTCGAATACTACAGGCATATGGTGTTTCCTATAGGCATTTAGATAGAGATTCTGATGAAGAGAGTATTTGTGATGATTTTAAAGATGCCATTTCTGCAATTTTTAGAACCCGTATTCATGATCTTATTGGTTCAATGGATGGGGT
>CAYGRJ010000011.1:0-14307 GCA_964352285.1 uncultured Candidatus Peribacteria bacterium | reverse complement strand
CTTTAGAACAGCACTTGAACTTTGAGCACGACAACCTGCTCAAACAGGTTTGTGGATCTCTATCTGCCCATGCCAAGCATGAAGACTGGCGAGCGAAATCACTTTTGATGGGATTGGGGTTCTCGGAAGCTGATTTTGATAAAGCTCCGAAATCATTCTCCAGTGGGTTTCAAATTCGAATCCGTCTGGCTGAAGCTCTAGTAGCCGAGCCTCATTTGCTTCTATTAGATGAGCCTACCAACTACCTCGATATTCTATCGCTACGCTGGCTGACAAAGTTCTTAAAAACCTGGAAGGGATCTTTTATCTTGGTGACTCATGATCGCCGCTTCATGAATGAAGTGGTTACCCACACGGTAGGAATCCATCGTGGAAAGATGCGCAAGATGAAGGGAGGACCACAGAAGCTCATGGATCAGATTCATTTGGAAGAAGACGTTCACGAAAAAACCCGTGTGAATCAAGAAAAGAAGCAGAAGAAAACCGAAGAATTCATACGGACCTTCCGTGCAGGTGCGCGATCCGCAGGTTTGGTACAATCGCGTATTAAGGCTCTCGAGAAGCAGGAAGTGAAACAGAAGCTCGAGAACCTTCCTGAGATTAAGTTTCGTTTTCACTCTGAGCCCTTTCACGGGGATTCATTGCTCAAGGCTCATAACCTTTGCTTTGGGTATGAAGATGGACCAGAACTGGTCACCAATTTCTCCCTTACCGCTCAACCAGGAGATCGCATTGCGGTCATTGGAAGAAATGGAAAGGGAAAATCGACACTTCTAAGGCTGCTGAGCGGTCACCTTAAGCCCAAGAGTGGAAAACTGAAGACTCATGTCAACCTGAGGCAGGGTTACTTCGGTGCGGAAAGCAAAGAAGAGCTGGTTTATAACCGAACGATCTTGGAAGAACTGAGAACCATGCCCAAGGTGAAAGAACAGGAGTTGAGAAACTTGTGTGGATCCCTCTTGTTTTCTGGAGACGCCTCGAAGAAGCAGATTTCGAAGCTCTCTGGTGGAGAGAAGAGTAGAGTCTGTCTCGGAAAAGTCATGCTCTATGATTCTCACCTCCTCTTCTTGGATGAGCCCACCAATCATCTGGATATGGAATCCTGCGATGCCTTGATCAAGGCTTTGAAGAAATACACGGGGACCGTGATCTTCGTCAGTCATGATGAAGAGATGGTCTCTCAACTTGCCACCCGTTTGGTGGTCTTTGATAGGGGTGAGATATCGGTCAAGGATCAGACTTATCAGGAATTTTTGGATATGGGCGGATGGTCGGAAGAAGAGGATCAGGGTGATTTTAAGTTTGTGAAGAGGGATTCTGACAACAAAGTTCAGTACTTAAAGCGAAAAGAGGACAAAAAGAGACTACGTATTCTCAGATCACGTCAACAGGAGCTCGAAAAGCTTATTACCAAGCTAGAGAAGCAGATTTTGGAGACAGCTGTCTTGAATCAAAAAGCCTGTGATGCCAAATATTACGACCAAATGAAAACTCTTGGACAGAAGACGAAGGACCTCAATGAGCAGATGGAGACTGCACTCGAAGAGTTGGAGAAGGTGATGGATGAGGAAATGGAACTTTCTTTGTAACAAACCCGAGCAAACTCCGTTGTACATAGTGTCAGTTATTCAATGTCAGTCATTTGATATGAACACACAGCTCAGACAACTCCGACAGTACCAAACAAACCATCACTTTCCGATGGGGTCTCATGCTGTGTTCCATCGCCGTTAGGCGATTCATATTATCAGTATGGGAAAACCCCAAGCACATCTCTTAAGAGGTGTTTTTTTGAATTTATAATTATTGTTATCATGAAAAATACGTTTGCGAAGGAGCTGATGAGCTCCTCAGACATCAAAGGTATCTCTGGCACGAAAGTGATTCAGGGTTCCAAACCAGGCCCCAATGTGGGGATACTCTGCTCGACTCACGGAAATGAACAGGCTCCACTAGGAGTACTTCCGATTGCCCTAGACCTCATCAAAAACGAGCTCCAAGGCCGTCTACTCCTCGTGATGGTGAATCCGGAAGCCTACAAGGCCAACAGGAGATTCCTTGAAGAAGACATGAACAGGGTATTTACGGAAGGTGGACCAAAGAGCGATAGCCTTGAAGCCTCTCGAGCTCGTGAGGTCTTACCAGCCTTTAAGGAAATGGATATTGCTCTAGACCTTCACACCGCTCCTGGATATGAAGGTGCGAAAGCCTTTACGGTGATTCCAGGAAAATCTGAAGGACAGCGACAGCTCGCTAATGCTTTAGATGTCGACTTTAATGTCTTGTACCCATCTTTCATCAATGGAACGGGGTCAACATCAGATGCATTCCTTGAGCAAGGTAAATCTTGTATTACTTTAGAGCTTGGAGCTGAAGAAAGCGTAGATGTCAGTTCTCAAGTCTTTAACATCCTAAGGTATCTGGTTTTTGCCGAAGCCATTCCATCTGTCTTACTTCCCGAGAAGATTTTGAGGAATACCACACTGGATGTTTCTCAGATGGAGTTCACGAAGAATCCTGAACTTCTGGAGTTTGATGAGATCCAGAATAAAATGATCTTTGATCCTATAAAAGAAGGGGAGGTTCTTGCTCGTGAAGGAGACAGTATCTTTAAGGCAAGAGAAGATTGCTACCTGCTCTTTTCCCGAGAAGGAGAATACTTCCTCAACGGAGGAAACAAAGACACTGAACCCTTTGTGTACTTACTGAAAGAAGAACAGTAATCCTCAGAATTTCTGAGCAAGCAAAGAGCCCCTTGCGGGGCTCTTTGCCTTCTCTTCTACACACTGACTGGAATCGGTTATTTATCATTATTCATGACTAAGTAAGTTGTTAATATGTGATCTTGACCCCCCAGAAATCAACTGATCAATCTCGTGTGGATTGTAAATCTGACAAATCGTGTGGTAGCCAAGGGCTTCAAACTCTTTTGCCAGGCGCCTACAGTTATCGTCGCTTATAGTGTTGAGGCCAGTCCCGAGATTGTTCTCTTTGAAGGGATGGAGTCTAATCACAAATGTATCTGGTGGGAGGCACTCAAGTATTTCTTGAGGAACACAATGAGTATCTTCTGTGAGCGTAAAGGTGAGAGTTATTTTCCGACCATTCGGGTGACGAGACATAAACTGCTCTCCAAGCACACGTAGTTCAGAGAAGGACATCAGTGGAACTCTAGCAGAATTATTTCGGAGCGTTTCGTCTGTTGAATACAAGGAAACTTGCAAACGAATAGAGTGATCACAGTTTTCCATGAAATCAAGTAAGTATGATATGTTAGCCTGAGATACAAGATTTACCGGCAGAACTGATGAAACTTTTATATCTGCAGGCATGTAATTGTACACCGCGCTCAAAATCTCTGGACACTCTGGGTTTAAGAAAAGCTCACCCCCGTCTGTAAAGCTAATGAAGTTACTCTCGTGGTTTTCTATACCAAATTGTCTGGCAGAGTTTTGGAGGATTTGTATTTGATCGACGACTTCTGAAGGATGAAGACTCCCAACAATGTCGTCGCAACCGCAAAAGTCGCAACCGACTACGCAACCGAGTTGAGAAGAAATTTCGAAGAGGTAACCATCTGGTTTTCCATTTATGCTGTCTCGAGGGTAAAGAGTACTCGTAATGGGGCGTTCGATAGTATTGTTCAAACGTGGCGCTTGAAGAAATACAGTGACTGCCTGTTGTCCTGATTCTGTAGCTTGTCGAGCCGTACTCCTTAGAATTCTGAGTTGTGTTTCAGATGATGGAGATTCTTGGTTATATATTGGTAATTGACGCATGATAGTGTTTTGTTAAAAAAAATTATGTAAAAAGGGTTGAAAGGAAGTGATTGTGAATAATGTGAAGAGCTTTTTGCAGTTCATCAGTGTGGATTTCTGCTGATACAGATAAGCCCGTATTGCTGATTAGTGATTTCCTAATGGCAATTTGACGATTGTTGAGGAGATCTACAAATTCTTCACGTAGAGGAGAAGCTCTACAGCTCACGAGAGAGATGTGTGCCAAATTCTTATTGTTCATTAAGATTCGAGACGCAACTCCTACTACAGCATCGTTATGATGATCTCTAGAACTGATCAGGGTTCCCTGAGCATTTGAATCACTATTATCAATGATACGAATTGGGATTCCTGACAACCTCGCTGGCTCCACTGTGGGTGGATACAAAACTTTTGCTCCACATGAGGCAAGCTCCATTGCTAACTCATAACTTATAGAGGGAATAGTCACAGCTTCCGGAATGACTCGCGGATCAGCAGTTTTGATCCCATCAACATCAGTACGAATAATGATCTCGTCTGCACCAAGTGCAGCTCCAAAGATTGAAGCTGTGTAGTCTGAACCTCCTCTACCAAGAGTTGTAGTGATTCCATCTCTCGTCGCTGCTATATAACCTGGCACTAAAGAAACTGTTTCTGAAACCCGAGAAAATGCATCCCTGATTTTTGCATTACTCTGCTGAAAGTCGACAACTGCACAATTATAGGACTCATCTGTAATGATCATCTTCCTGGAATCCAACAAGGCGACCTCTTCTCGGTTAAACGCTCTCAAATAATGATATGCAATTATAGTCGAAAGGCGTTCCCCAAAGCTTAATACATAATCTCGATTTTGAGGAGAGAGCTCCCCAGCTGATTTAATACTCTGAAGTACATTTATTAGCTCTTCGAGGAGAGTATCGATTGCTGAAGTCACTTCAGCTGACCATTCAGGAGAAAACTCAGCGAAAGCAGAGTGTTGTTGCCTCAGGTAGTTGATTTGTGACTGAGGGTTTTTCCCAAGTGCAGCTTGCTCAGCAATATATTTTAGTCGATCTGTTGTTCCGCTGAATGCAGAGAGAACGAATACAACTCTTTTCCCTGTGGTTTGTTGAAGGTGAGCAATTTTGGCAAGCCTTCTCAGGCCATCTTCGGAAGGGGACCGTAGGGAGCCCATAGATGTGCCACCGATTTTATTGATACTGATATTCATAATGTGTTGTTAAGTGATTTTTTCCACCTCATTACCGTGCTTGGACTTACTCCTGTATATGAAGCTACTTTTCGAATTGAGATTCCTGCCTGAATCATCTGCAGGGCTCTTTTGACTTTTTGATTCTGAGTCTTCATTCCATAGTGAAATTCACCACGATGACCAACCCAGGTCTTCGAACAGTTATTACACCGGAACCGCTTATTCTTCCTGTCGTGGTATCCGACATTACCAAGTCCCAAAACTTGGTAGTACCGACACTCGGGGTTTGGACAGTATTGATAAGCACAATTATAATCAGACATTGTTTAATAATTTATATACAAAAAAACCTCGCAGTATTCTGCGAGGTTTAGATTCTTGAGTTACTTTGAAATTTTTAACTCGCCCACGCCGAATACAAATATGAGGTATTCTTCTTAGACTTTTGGTTAGTCGAGCTGTTTGGCGAGAGGTTCATAAGGTTGTTAATACATCAAAATACTACCAGATAGTATCTTGATGTAAAGAGAGCTGTACTCACATAGTGTGAATAGAGAGCTTCCTAATTATATCTGCTTTCGTCTCCATCTTCATCTTCTCCAACCACATACACCCTCCTATTGTTTGCATCGAACACCACTTTCTTTGTGTAGTACCCGTAAGTGTCAGGATCCTCAAAAATAACAGTTTTCTGCATATCTCCTGTGGAGACAATATGAGAATAGCTCATGTCCTTTACAAGTGAATGAGCTTCAAGTGCTTTTTTAAAATCAACCTCTGATAGGGGACACATATTAAGCCCATGATTAGCCATACGAGCTTTCATAGTAGAAGTGCTGTTCTTCATATCTACAACCTTATCTCCAGTCTCAAACACTGCGATGTTTGTGCCATAAAAATCTTCAAGATCACCACCTTCATCAGGAATATCTTGTTCTCGAAAGGCAAATTTCTTCAGTGAGTAGAACCAGTCTTGTTGAGCAATCTTTATATCGGGAGACTTTTCAGGTTCTCTTAACCTTTGATACTCCTGGTAATGTGTACTGTTCTTGTTGAGAACTGCCGAAACAGAAGATTTCACACCTGCTGACACATCTGGAACCGCTTTAGGAGGTTCCTGAGGGTTTAGTAAATGAGGGAAATTTTCCTCATATTTACGCTGCATTTTACTATACAAAGCTTTTTCAACAACTTCCCTAATCTCTTTCTCTGAAAGCTTTCCGAGTTGTGCATACTTCTCGATGTAGTTTTCGAGAGTAAAAGACAAACCTTTCAGGAGATCTGCTTTGCTCCTCTCACCTAATGGCTTTAGACCATTGTTGGAGCCTTTTTCTGAATCTGAGTCTTTTTTCTTGAAGAATGAAAGCATGAAGAAGAGATAATGAATTCCCTCCATTATAGCACTTTTAAAGATATTTATCAATGGTGCGCACGACAGGAGTCGACCTGTTGCCTTTCGGACCCCTCAACTTCGTTCGGGCCATGCCGCCTTGAACGCTCTTTTCATTATGGTGGTGTACCTGGCAGGAGTTGAACCTACGACCTCTCGGACCGCAACCGAACGCTCTATCCACTGAGCTACAGGTACATAACATTTTGCATAGGCAAAATATGCCGCATAAGAGTAACGACTGAGCTGACAAGAGTCAATAAGGGCTCTTTAGCGCTTTCTTCGACGTCGTGGTGGACGACCTGAGCCTTGCCCAGAAGATGCCTGAGGACTTTTAGATCCTCGTGGACCCCGTGGGCCTCGTGAACGTCTTCTCGTATTTTTTCTGCGACGAGGACGCTCAGGAGCAGCATTTTTTTTCTCCTCTTCATCTGGGTTCAGGATGTACGTCCGGTTGAGCCCTTCCCAAGAATCCAAAGGTTTTGGAGTGGCTTTTTTGACTTTTTTACCAGATTTTTGAGCAGGAAGAGCTTTTTCAGATTCTTCAACAGTGGCATCCATTTCTGGAATACTCTCGTAACTCTTTAGGTTTTCATCTCCAGCTCGAAAGAATATATCGTGACACAAACCTCTCGCTATCTTCAGGGTTGAAACCCGATCGTGATACCCGGTGTTATTTGCCGTCGTCTTCATGGTCGAAGAAGACATGTCCTCCATGTAGGCGGGTCTGATGTCCACAAAGAGAGGCTCACTGTAAGCAGCGAGGAGTTCTTCTTTTTCGGTTTTTGCTGACTTTTCGGTCATATAAGAAGGCTATGTTCATAGAAATTATAGCCTCTAGCGTGGCTCTTTCCAAGGAGCATATTCCTGAGAGCATTTATCTGGAATTTGATATGATTGTGGCTTTTATAGAGTGCTGTTATTTCTTTTTTAGCTGCGGCTTTATCGTGATCATTATACCTATAAAACCCGGTATCTAAGTAGCGACTGTATTTGTTCACTCCTGTACTTATTACTTCTCCAAAGTCACTGAGGATATATTCGATAAGGTGAACTATTTGTTTTCTATCGTTCGCTTTTACATCAAGATTCATAACTCTTTCTCGAATACTACTCCAAAGTTCTTCGAGAGCATCAACACCAGATGACCCATTCTCAAATTCATCAAGACTCATTCTCATTTCTTTTTCGAACTGAGAGTACTCTACTATGCATTTGCATCTGACATATTGAGCATAGCGACTGAGTTTTTCCGAGCTATCTAGCTTCGTCTCAAACACTGAATTTTCGATCTTCCCCAACAACAAGGTGGCATCTATCAATTCGTCTATATCTTCTGATGAGAAACCATGATCTAAGTACTTATCAATTTTTTCAAAAATTGTGACACTTATTAAGTCGTCGAGGAGAGCTTCAACTGCATCATTAGCCATAAAACTCGCGATCTTGTTTATAAGACTTGAAACGGCTTCAACATCTGTTACAACAAGGTGAATAGGTGGTCCGTCCTTCTTTTCTGTGTCTGCAACCAGATCAAGTCCAATAGCATTACAGAGACTTTCTCTGGACTGAAGAAGTCGTGATGCAATTATTCGCCTCTCAAGAAGACTAAGCTCCTTCCAGTCATGCCTTTGATCGGCTTCAAAGTTCTTTACAGACCTTAGTACCTTATCCAGGATATCGATTTCTTTTTCATTTACGCTTTTCATGACTTTCCAAGGGTTACCAACTCCTGAGTGATCCTTTTCCCGGTCTTGGATATTGCCAATCCTCCTGTAGAGGTTTCTCGAATGGCAGGGTTCATGTTTTTGGCGATGTTGTTCATGGCGAGTACGACTTCGTCGTAGGGGACCACGGATTCAATACCCGTGTAGGCCATGTCGCTAGCGGTCATGGCATGAGTAACTCCTATAGCATTTCGCTTGATACAGGGGACTTCTACAAGCCCGGCTATGGGATCGCAGGCGAGTCCGAGCATGTTTTTGAGAGCCATGGCAGACGCGTTTACACACTGCCTGGGATTCATGCCACGGAGCTCTGAGATACCAGCTGCAACCATAGAACTTGAAGCTCCGATCTCTGCCTGACATCCGGCTTCTGCAGCAGAAAAAGTGGCGATATGAGCAATGATCATTCCGATCCCTGCTGAGGTCAAGAGACCCCGAGCTGTTTGTTCATCACTGAGGCCCATGTCTTCTTGCATGGCGAGAAGTGAACCAGGAATGATTCCCGATGATCCTGCGGTAGGCGCGGCTACAATGGTACCCATAGCAGCATTACAGCCCATCACAGCTAGTGCCCATGACGATGCCTTAGTAACTAGGGGACTCATCAGCATGTTTTCATTACCAATATGATCAGCCATACGCTTGGCTTCGTCTTTTACCATTCCACTTCTACTGCTCGTAACAGTCATCCCTTTGTCTTTCGCTTTCCTCATGATCCTGAGCCGATCGATTGAATTGTCTATAATTTCATCTTCGCTATGACCGGTTAGCTCTTGCTCTGCCTTTATGACGACATCAGAGATGGTCTTGAGTTCATCATTTCTGTCGATAAGGGTCAAGAGTCGTTCTGCCGAGAAGAAGAGAAATGAATCTGCCATGAGTGGAGTAATTAGCTGTTGTCGTCGGCGAAGTGATAGTAATTGGATATATGGTTCAAGAATCTCGCCAACTCCACGCCCTCTGTGCTTTCGAGTTCATGAATGATTTCGGGAGAGAACTTTTCTCGAATTTCGATCTCGAGCAGTGCTCTGTCTTTGTAGCGATTGGTTTCAAAATTGACGATCTGAACATCGAGTTCTTTAACCTTGTCGATAATAGAAAGAGCATTGAGTTCTCGATTGTTGTAGAGCACCACCAAACATGAATAAGACATATCGATATGGCAACCGACCTTGTCGATTTCTCTAATCATGATTTTTCCACCTCCGACTGATTTTGCTCGGACACGATGAAAACTCCCATCAGCGTTAGTCATTTCTAAGCGGACGGAATTGGGATGAACGGTGTCTCCCAGGGTTGTTGGCTTGAGTTCAACCTTCATTCCAGCTTGTTCAGCCTCTTCGAAGGCTCCTTGAATCTTGTCGGAGTGGGGGAGATGTCCGAGGAGTCCACCGATCAATGCTCTATCGGTACAATGACCTTCGTAGACCTTCCCAAAAGATCCGTGGAGGAGAAGCTTCACTTCCACAGGCTGTTGACCGTTAATAATTCTTGCGAAATACCCGATCTTGGCAGCACCAGCTGTATGAGAGCTAGAAGGACCAACCATCACGGGGCCTATAACGTCGAATACTGACCAAGATTCAGACATAGAACGGAATTATTTGCTAAATTTTAGCATTTTATAGACCTTTAGCAAAGCTGTGTTATGAAGCTAACTAAGAATGTATTCTTCATGCTTCTCAAGAACTAGCTGAAGCTTATTGACTAATTCATGATAAAACTCATGATGAACTTCTGGAATGAGATGGAAACTTTCCAAGAAGTGAAAAAAATAAAACTGCTTAAGTTCACTAATCCACCTTTCTTGCCGTTCTTTCGACAAATACTTTATTGTGGAAACGTTATGCAGTAAATCTGCGGCCTTCAGAAACAGCACATTGGGGTCCCTCTCTATAGATTGCTCTAACTGTTCAAAATATTTTTTATCACGTAGCTCCTTATCAGACATTGTCTGATCTTTTGATAAAGCTTGTACGAGGAACAATGTTTCATCTCCAAAACTTTTTAAAATTTCTATTTCAGTTTGTTTCGGGTTTTGACTATCCTCAATTGTATCATGAAGGAGAGCTGCACAGAGTACATCTGTACTAAAACCCTTTTTTTGCATGATCTTCATTACTGCTATAGGATGTGTTATATATGGTTCTCCAGATTTCCTAAACACCCCTTTGTGAATTTTTGCAGCATACAACTCTGCTGCTTTCAGAAGTGATATATCTGTATCTACTGAGCTGTTTTCTCCACCATTGTTCATTTCTTTTTTCTCAAATTGTATGTCTATAATCTCTCCGCTTAATATCAGACAAAGCTTAAGAAATGTCGGTTTTTCTGAAAATGATATACGAGTTCTTACCTATATGTTTCAAGTAGAGAGATCTACTCTTGAACATATATCTCGTCAGACAACCGTTTCCTATAGCACTTGCCAGTATATCATTTCTAACCTTCAACGTTTAGGGCTTTTAAAGCTTGAATCAAAAAAGAGTGATAATTACTACTCTCTTTGCCCTCAAGATGAGTTCTTGAAATGGATAGATGAACAGAAAAATAAAACTGTAGATAGATTTAAGAACACCCAGAAAGAAATATCTCGCTACTTCCAAACAATTCGAGAATCATCCTGGAAGCCAGATGTTTCTTATCATGAGGGAGATGAAGGAATTCAGTTTATTTATGATGATATGATATCAACTGCTGAGTCCATAAAAGGTTGGACTGATATCCATTTAATCGCCAAGACCATTGGTAAAAAATTTATGGATGACTTTATTGAAAGAAGAATAAAGAATAATATTGAGAGCTTTGCAATAATGCCTGACAACAGAACCAATAAGAGTTATTTGAAAAAATCACAACACCGAATTGCAAGAATACTTCCAGGATTCTCTGTTGAAGGAGAAATTCGAATTTATGGGGACAAGGTCGCAACAATAACTTTTGACAAAAAAAACCCTGTCGGGTTCATTATGAGAGGTAAGATTATTGCAGATATGTATCGTTCTATTTTTGAAAATGAGTGGAATCTCTTAAACTAATTCTCGACTTTTTTAAAAAGCATAAAGCCAAAAGGTTGTGTTGAACCTTCTGTATCATAGTTCTCTACATTAAACTCAGCCGTGCTTCTTCGACTAAGCTTAAATCCATCATATTCATTTTTATTGCTATTTTGTACTTGTCTTTCGAGCTCCTCCCGATCCCTAAAATGGCGAACTTGTCCATCGGAATTAAGCCAAGTGCTTTGAAACACACGTGATTTCATTCTTTCATCCTCAGTAGTTCTTTCATCTTTTATAAGCCCTATAGCTTCTCCATGATAGTCACTACGTGGTAACTTAATTGCAAATGCAAGATAACCATTGGGCTTGAGGCATCTTCTCACCAGCTCTAATACATACACAAAAGCTGGATTGTCAAAGTAGTGAAGAACTGAGTTTCCATAGATTGTGTCAACCTGCGTCCCTAATTCTACCAATGACTCCAGATACGCAATCATCCCAGTAGGTTTACTGGTCATTATGAGTTTATTTGATAAAGAAACATGAAGATTATTTTTTCTCTCCTTAAGTCTTTTTTGTGCATATGCACTATCATCAACTGATCTTACTGACTTTGCTCCATGACGCAAAAATGCAATATCGTCAGAACCATACCCACTACCCAAAACTACTACATCCTTCCCTTTAATTATTGGCCCTGAACCATTTGTATATGGAAAAACAGTATTAGTTGTAAATATATTTGGTGATTTTCTGTCCATAAAAAGATACCGATGCTCTTCGTGAAGGGAATTGTAAGATATCCTGTCAACAAAATTAAGAAACCTTAAGAAGTTCAGTGCATTATCTTTCAACTTTTGAGAGCCCTCACCACAGATAGTCTCAAAACAAACTCGAAGAGAATGTGTAACTATCAGTTCTGAACACAGAGCATCAGTTGATGCAGCTTCAAGAACATTCTTTACAATCTGTTTCCCTGAAATAACATCTTGGATTTTCTCTCTAAAATCAGGTATCTCTGATCTATTGAAATGAGAAGATATCACATCAAGGAGATCAATGTTAATTTGATCCTCAGTAAAGAACTGACCATTATTACAGAGATCTTTTATTCTTTTAGACAATGTAAGGATCCTACTAGCAATGCTTCTTTCTACTCCATCTTTAGTAGCAGCTTGTAAGTTCCATATTCCCGTTGTTTCTGAAAGCATTGGATTCATAGGCTATTATTATTCAGTTTTCTCACCTTAAATAGAAATACCCACCTTAGTACTAATAGATTTGAATTTTATAGTATAATTCAAAAATATCAAGGACATTTGTCATTCCCACTGAACGAGCATATAAAAGTCAAAACTAATAGTTACAGCTGATAGTAAACCATACAAATCTTATTCTATGAGAAATTTTGAATTTATGAACAGTCTCTTTATATTTATTGCACTCAAGATAACCCATTCGGCTTCTTTGTCACTTCTGCTATTCTAAGTTCGAATATATCTCACCACCCTTATGCCTCGAAAAATACCGGTCACCATGGCCACTCAGCACCCAGACAATGCTTGCCCCTCGATCTTTACAGGTAATCGCTTTGTCCCTTCTCAAGACGAGATTGATGAGTGTTTTAAGTGTTACTCTGAACTTGGAGTTCATGAATACATGTGGGACTGGGAAGGGAAGTTTGTTGATGAATCGGTTATTGATCGACTCTACAATCAGTACCACGATTACTTTAAAAAAAACCAGCTTGGGAAAGACCTCTTCCTGACTTTTCGAGTCCCAAATATCTGGATTGAATCGAGCCATAAGCTCCCAAGAGCCTTCATGAATATGATTTCGGCAGAAGAAGCTGCCAAACAGTATGGCTTTCACCAGCCGCCACTGTTTGAGATCATCTTGCCGATGGCTACCAGCGCTTCGCAATTGGAGTACCTTCAACAGTCCTTTACCAAAACCCTAAAGGCTTCTCGTGATATTTTTGACTTTGAAGGTAAGCTCAAGCGTATAGAAGTCATCCCACTCTTCGAAGAATACGAAACCATGTCGGATGCTAAAGAGATCCTGGCAACTTATGTCGACTTCCTCAAAAAGGAATATGATGTGGACTTGGATTACATGAGGGTGTTTATAGCCAGAAGTGATCCAGCATTAAATGCTGGTTTCTTACCGGCGAAGCTGGCCTGTAAGCACGCCATTAGCTCTTACCATGAGTTTGGTGAAGAGCGTGGGATTGAAATGTACCCATGGGTTGGTGGTGGATCTCTACCATTCCGTGGAGGGATCAATCCAGAGAATGTAGAGGCGAACCTCGAAGAATACCGAGGGGTTGGTTCGCTCACGATCCAAAGTGCTTTCCGGTATGATTATCCACTCGCATCCGTAAAGAAAGCTATTCAAACCTACAACGAGCAGATTCCTTTAAACCGGAAAAGGGCCGTTCGTGTCAGCGAAGAAGAGGGGAATATCATCAAGAGTTTCAACAAGAAAGCGGCTTCCTTCTACCGACCAACCGTTGAAAAAATTGCGGGTGTGATCAATGAGATTGCCTCACATTTACCCTCTCACCGTGAGCGTGTTCAGCATATTGGACTCTTTGGCTACAGCAGAGGAATTGGCGAAGTAAGCTTACCAAGGTGCATCAAGTTCACTGGCTCTCTCTACTCCTTAGGAGTTCCTCCTGAAATTATTGGAACAGGACGATCTTTAGCTTATGCAAAAGAGATGGGAATTATTGACCTGATCGACAAGCTTTGTCCACAGCTTCGGCGGGACTTTGTGAGAGCTGGTCACTATCTCAATCGAGAGAATCTGGACCTGCTCTGTGAACAGAATGATGCCTGGAAAGCTATCCGTGATGAAATCGTCCATATTGAAGAGTATTTGGGACATACCATGGGCCCTGAACGTACTCATCATATGTTACACCGGAACTTCACTTCGAATATTTTCCACAAGCTTCAGTTGGGCCAGGACTACAGTGAGGATATCCTGAAGGCTGCAGAGATTAGAAAGAGTTTAGGATAAGGTAAGGTGATTGGTCTTTTGCTCCGAACTTGCTTGAGGAGCTCAAATCTGTCAGACAAGTGTATTGCCTCTCAAGCAAGTTCGAGGCGTGAAGGATCCTTTTTTTATCAGAAACTCGAATGTTCGACAGACTTCCCCAGTTACCGCTTGATCCGATCTTCCAGCTTTTGGCGGATTTTCAAGCAGATGAGAGACCTGGAAAGGTCAATTT
>CAYGRJ010000010.1:0-14613 GCA_964352285.1 uncultured Candidatus Peribacteria bacterium | reverse complement strand
GATCAGCCTTCATCATTTCGGATACCAGCTCTCTTTCTGGTGGAAGAAGCTGGATGCAGTCTCTGGGGACTGAAGATTTCTCGAGGGCTTTTTGAATCACTGATACCAAAGCGGTGTTGGAATGATAAGCGTTACTGCTGCCTCTGAGCATCACTGCATTCCCTGATTTGATGCAGAGGGTGCTGACATCCACGGTGACGTTGGGTCTGGCTTCGTAGATGACTCCAATGACTCCTAAGGGCACAGATATTTTTTGAAGATGAATACCAGATGGTCCTGTGGACTTTTCTATGAGTATCCCGAGAGGGTCGGGGAGTTGGGCTACTGTTCGAATGTCATTAGCTATGGTTTCTAAACGTTCTGAATTGAGTTCCATGCGGTCGTAGAGCGGATCCTTGAGATCCATTTCTTTGAGGTCTTTTTGATTGGCTTCTAAGATCAGCTCTTTATTGGATAAGAGTTCTTTTTGGATCAGTTCGAGGGCTTCGTTTCGCTCAGCTTCACTGTTGCATTGAAGAGAGTAAGAAGCTTCTTTCAGCAACTCGAGTTGATTTTTGAGCATGAAGTTCATGGTGGGGTGTTTCAGATTGCCATCAGTATCTCATGATTCGTTTTGATCGCGAAGTTCCTGGCAACGGTTTTTGGCGGCAGAGATCATTTTGTTCATTAGCAAGCGCAAATTTCCTTTTTCAAGTTCGTTGAGACCAGCTGCTGTTGTTCCTCCTTTGCTGGTGACTCGGTCACGAAGAGTGCTGACTTCTTCAGATGAATTCTTGAGCAGTTCTAAACTGCCCTCCAGAGTTTCCGTGAGGATTTGTTTACTCAGTTCTTCAGAAACATTGAGTTCTTTAGCTGCGCTGTGCCAAGCATCAAAGATTTCGAAGAAGAATCCAGGTCCCGATCCAGATAGTGCTGTGATGTCGTCGAGTTGCTCTTCTGTTTCGAGTTGATGGGCTTTTCCAAAGGATTCGAGAAGTTTTTGAACCTGTTCTTTTTGTACATCTTGTACGGTTTCGTTGGCGAACCATGATGTTGAGCCCTTGTTGACGAGTGCTGGAGTATTTGGCATACACCTTACGCAGTTTTTGTGATCGAGGACTGTGCTGATGGTCATCAAATCTATCCCTGCCATGATCGAAAGCACGGTGCATTCTGAATGTACTTTTTCTTTGAGGGCCTGAGCAAGTTCAGGAAAGACCTGCGGCTTCACGGCCAGAATTATAAGATCCGCTGATGTGCAGCTCTCGTTGTTTTCAGAAGTGTTAACTCCTAAGCTTTTTGCCAAATGGCTTCTTTTTTCTGCTGAAGGATCGATAATGGTTATTTGGGCTGCTTGGCAGTATGCATTCTTGATCATGCCATTCGCTATAGCAGTCCCCATATTTCCTCCACCTATTATCGAAATTTTCATATGTGATTATTATCGGTTTTCTGGAATGGGTTTCTTTGCTACAGATGCAGAGAAAGGGACTGTGTATGCTTCTTCACCGTCCAGGCTAATCTTCACTTCGTATTTTCCTTCTGCAGCTATTTGGAGGTTGTTGATGTCTCCTATGAGACGTACGGTTGCCTCTTTGTCAGTATTTTGTTGGTTTTCTGCCGCTTTCATATTGATTTCAATAGGTTTTGTGATTTCTTGACCATCAGCTGTGTTGATAATCTTAATGATGATCTGGTGGTCGTTTGGTTTGCCTTTGAAGGTTGCTACGAAGGATAGCTGTGGGAAAACGAGTGGAAATTGTGGAGCTCTGACTTCTTCGAAGATACCTATAATATTAAGGTTTCCGTTTTGAGAGAGAAAGGCTTTCTCACAGAGATGTGCGTAGATGATTTTAGACATTTTTTTGTGGTGATGTTTTAAAGATGGTTTTGAGGGCTTTGAGTTCTTCGAGTTTTTCTGCTGTAGAGATGATCATCTCGTCTTCAGGATCGAGCTTTTTTGCTTTTTTTATCCATTTTTCTGCTTCATCGAAGTTCTGCTCGAAGAGATAGCTCGCCCCGAGATCGTTGTAGGCCAGTGCATTTTCTGGGTCCATAGAAATTGCCTTTCGCAAGAGTTTTCTTCCTGTGTTTTGCTTTTGTTGCAGGCAGCGTATCCAGCCAATGTTTCTGATCACCTCTGCATTTTCTGGATTCATGGCTTTAGCAACGTTGAGGTTTTTGATAGCTGGTTGGAATTGGTTGCACTTGCTATAGGCACATCCTAGGAGGAAGTAGTCGATCCAGTTAGGATTTTCTGAGGTCTGAGCTGCTGACTTTTTGAGCCTTCGAACGAGGATGTCTTCTGGGTTTTGATCGATTTCATCCAGTTCTGCTTCCGCTTCCTTGAGCTCTGTGAGCAATTCTTCATGCTTTTTCATAGCCCACTTGAGTGGTTTGATGGCTTTATCGGGCTGACCAATGCTTAAATAACATTCCCCTAAGAGAGAAGTGACTTGATAGTTGTTTGGGTATTCTTTGCTGAGCTCCTCAAGCAGTGATTGAGCAGTATCAATATCCCCTTCATTAAGAAAGTATTCGATTTCTTGCAGTTGGTCTTGGAGTGGTTTATCCATGTCGTTTTTAGTTGTTGCTGAGGTAAGTCTGGATTTTTGAGATGACGTCTTCTTTAGCGACGATTTCTGAGTCTTCTGCTGTTCGATCTTTCCACTCGAATCCGCCATTTTCTAGTGATCGGGAACTGATGGTTAAACGAAGAGGAATTCCCATAAGGTCTGAATCCGCGAATTTGTTTCCTGCAGAGGCTTTTCTGTCATCAAAGAGCACTTCGATTCCTGACTTTTGCAGTTCTAAATACAGATCATGAGCTTGGCTTGCGACTGCTTCATCTTTGTCCAAGTTGATGCCAAGGAGGTGCACCTGAAATGGTGCGATGTTCTTCGGCCAGATAAGTCCTTTGTCGTCATTTATTTGTTCTACTGTGGCTGCAATAACTCTACTGATCCCTATACCATAGGTTCCCATAATCACGTGTTGCTTCTTTCCTTCACCATCTGCAAAGGTGATATCCATAGCCTTGGTGTATCGTGTTCCGAGCTGGAAGATGTGCCCTATTTCGATTCCATTGATAAAGTTGAGCTTTCCTTTTTTACAGCTGGTACAGGTTTCACCTTCTTTAACGGTTCTGATATCAAAAAATTCTGGTGTTTTGAAGTCTTTTTCGAAGTTGACGTTGGTCAGGTGATAATTGGTTTCGTTTCCTCCGCATTCAAAGTTTGTTCGGCCTTCGCAAGACTTATCGGCAATGAGTCGAATGGAATCAGGGAGACCAACTGGTCCTGCGTAACCGACTTCTGCTCCTGTGAGTTCCTTGATAGTTTTTGCTGATGCTAGTCTCACTTCGTTCAGTCCAAGCTCAGCTTTGAATTTTGCTTCGTTGATATCGAAATCTCCTCTGATCATGGCTGCGATCACTCCTTGGTCAGTTTCGAAAATGATAGTCTTACTGGTTTGTTCCACCGGAATACCGAGGAATTCTGAGAGCTTGTCGACTCCTATGATTCCTTCGCCGAGAACCTTTTCCATATCTTTTTGTTCTTCATCCTGAGCAACTTGTTCGTACAAAGAATCAGCTTTTTCGAGGTTGGCTTTGTAGTCACAGTCTGGACAGATGATAAGCTTGTCTTCTCCGACTTCTGCAGGAGCCATGAATTCTTCTGAAGCAGAACCTCCTATAGCACCGGTATCGGCTTTTACGACGACGTAGTCTATTCCTATTCTTTCAAACACAGCACAGTATGCTTCTCTCATGAGCTGGTATCCCTCTTGAAGGCTTTCATCATCTGCATGAAAAGAGTAGGCATCCTGCATCATGAACTCTCGTGTCCGGAGGATTCCTCCTTGTACCCGTGTTTCATCACGAAATTTGAGTTGGTTCTGATTGACGATGAAGGGCAGATCTTTGTATGAGCTGATAAATCTTCGTGCAATATCGCATATGGTTTCTTCGTGAGTTGGTGCTATCAACAGGTCTTGTCCTGCTTTACTTTCGAATCGGGCGATAATGTCTTTCATGATTTCCAGTCTCCCGGTTTCTTCCCAAAGGTGAACGGGATGCACAATTGGCATGAGCATGTGCTGTACTCCTCGTTTGCTGAACTCTTCTTTGATAATCTTGTCGATTTTTTCGAGCACTCGAAAACCAAGGGGGAGAAAGCTGTAGATACCGGCTGCCGTTTGGTAGATGAATCCTGCTTGGGTAAGCAGTTTATGTGAGACAGCGGTAGCATCTTTTGGAGCTTCCTTGGTCGTTTTGCTGATGAGTGATGATTGCTTCATGCTTTATTTCTTGTTTATTGATTCTGTTCTTTCTGTTATCAGTGTACGAAAAATCCTAGCTTATTGGGAGCTAATTATATCAAGAATGCCTATGAATAGCTATGCTACTGATTCCACCAGTTCCCTGTGTGCTTTTGTGAATTCTTGTTTGTCTTGTTTGTGATACTTTCTTGATCTGTTGATGGTTTCTTTAGGGGAGTTCTTGGTCGTTCCAGTCTCTTTGAGAGGAGTTCCATCTTTCGTGATATAGTCATCCATCCGCCGATGGTTACGAGTACCAAAAGGATTTCGTAAAGGTGTTTTTCCCACCATTTTTCCTGCAGCTGATCTTTAAGTTCGAGCACCACTTTCGCAAACTCTGCTCTGTTGATCGGATCCCACGAACCAAAATTTCCATCTGGGTATCCTTCCATAAGTCCTTCTTCTACCACGCGTTCTACATACGGAGTAAACCAAGCGTCTGCTGGTGCGTCTGGGAAGGTTTGTGGCAAGGCAGCTTGTGCCTGCTGAATACTCATAAAGGTGAGAAGAACAATGCTGAGCAGGTATTTGGACATGGGCTATTCTTATAGTTTATATCAACATCATAAATCTTACTTGTCTAGAGTTCAAGATTATGTGCATTAGTATGTCGCTGATCCGCGTACGCTTAGGCTCCAGTAGTATCAAAAAATCTTCGGAAGCTCCGTCACTTTTTCCTTGTTTGTCTCGAATTCAATTTGGTAGCGCCAAGGGGAATCGAACCCCTGTTTCCGGACTGAGAATCCCGCGTCCTAGCCACTAGACGATGGCGCCGTAACTATATGGATATTACGGCTTCGCTTGCTGGAGATCAACTGGAAGACTTTTGCTTAGTTATTTGAATATTCATTCGCTGAGCCAGTCTGGAAAAAGGAATTCTTCATCTGAATCAATTGATACTTCATCTGGTTCAAATGGATCAGCAAGTGTTAAGCTGTTGAAATCTATTTCTGTGTCATCGCTTTTTTCTCTCAGCTCTACTAATTCTCCTGATTCAATGATAGTAGCTTTCTCATAACTAGCTGTTTCGAGATCAGAATATTTACGGGGAGTTTCTTCATAACTGTATTGACCTCTGTGATCTTCCAAATGAGGTTTTAGAATTGTTCTCATTTCATCTCCAGTCAAAGGTGAGTGTATTTCATCACTACTATCATCATCTCCATACGCATCTTCACCAAGAATCGTTCCTGGAGTGCTGTGGTTTATGAGTTGCTTAAAGCCTTTTCTTTTTAAGCACTCGACTATGAGATTTGGAGAAGATTTGGCCAGTATTTGTGAAGCTCTTTCTAGTCCTACTTGACCTACCAGTCTTATCATATGCTCATGTTTTTCTGTCAGTTCTCCCGAATCGTAAGCTTCTTTGATTTCATTTTCTATACGTCTTTGTTCCGACAAAAGTTGTGTGTAGTATTTTGCATCTTCAATGTTTCTTGATCCTGCTAGTGTCTTGTAAACCCGTTCTCTTACTGGTGTACAGACCTCATGTAAGGTATTGAAAATACTTTGAAGAGCTACGCTAAGCATTTCTCTTGCTGAAAAAGTTAGCTTTTGTGCTCCAGGATTTTGTCGCTCGAGTATTTTCTTCCTTATCAGTAAGTGTGAGTAGCCTACTGTTTCACCACCAAGAATAATATCATTTGTTGCTGCCTCTATTTCGTTGAGTGTATCATCTCCCATTTCTATTATATAGTCTTCTATAGTCGATTTTTCTAATATGGGATCTGGAATTCCTGTTCTTTTTATGACGATCCTTAAGAAGGCTTCATCGCGAAGCACCAGTAGTAGTCTCCAGAGTGCATGATTCTTTCGATCCCGAATAACACTCATAACCAGCTGGTTTTCTGGAGTTGCTTCGTATGGTTTCTTGAGTTGATTCTTTATCTCCTCAACAAGTGTAGAAGGAGTAAAAGCTGTTGGTTTTTTTGGTGCCAAATGATGAATGTAATGAAGTAGATGGTGCCCCCTTTTTTTTGCGTAGTGTTACGCAGCCATTGCAAATGCACGTAGTGGTTTTTTGAGTATTTTTGCTCTTCTGAGTGCAGATCCTGCCATCGAAGTGTGCTTTTCACTTAGATTTGTAGATTCAATAGGTGAGATATCATCTATACTTACATCTTTTCCTGTTTTACTGAGGATTGATTGGATTTGTTCTCGTCCTGTACCAGCATAGACAATGTAGTATTCTTCTGGTGTTTTTTGACCTGGTATTATGTCTGCTGTTTCTTTATCTGTCATTTTGATTCGGAAAAGCTGAGTCGTTGTTTTGGCTTCGCTGATCCTGTTTTGGCCGATCGTTAACCCTTCGGTTGTAGATTTTGGTGCATTCATAGAATGTGCTTAAGAATAGAATGCACATATCTTAAGCGTTCTTCCCGAAATACGAAGCGACTGGTCTTGAATGATTTGCACAGTGTTCTACAGACTTGGTAAGGTCATTTTATTTGCATACCTGTAGTCACATTGTTGTTCAGGAGCCATTGTTTGAATCATCCTTGCGTTTATCGTGATCATTTTTCTCAACTTTTTCAGTTCTTTTTCATTGAGTTGGTTCTTTTCTGCATTTCTCAAATCAATTCTGAAGCCTTCAAGTTGCTGTATTCTTTCAATGATTTGTAGAGAAAGATCTTGGGTTTCTTCACTCACGAATTCTATTAATTCCATTTCGTGGTCTAGTAAGTCACCCATGAACTCTAGTTGCGATGCTTTGTCGTCTAGTCCTTTTGATTTTAAGTCTTGTCTCAGAAACTTCCTCACGTAGTCTGAAAGACGGAAAATAATTTCTGTAATATCTGTGGGTTCTACTACACCTACTTGTCGTGACTTTCGGGTGAGATGAGTAATTGCCGTTTTAATGCTCTCGGTTGTTTTTTCGTCTGCTTTTTGACACAAAAGAAACTTCATAAAATCAACACTTTGGTCGATTTCATCTTCTAAGACTTCCGAAATTCTATTTCTTAATGTTAAGAGATCACGGAGTTCTGGATCGTGTTTGTCGAATATTTTTTCGAATTTTTCTATTTCCTGAATCAGTTTGTCGAACAGTTCTTTACCACTCATATTTTGTGGCTCTATCTCGAATGTTTCTATCATTAGTCGTGATTAATTGACATCCTCTCTATTAAACACTATTTATATAATAATGTCAACAATAAGTCAAGTCTATGATGTTTTACTTTATTAAAAAGAGCCCTGCAATATGGGCTCTTTTTAGGTTTTGCTCTTTATGGTTTTATCCAGTTCGCTTCCCGTATGATTCATAATCATCATCATCTTCTTCTCTTCCTTCTGCCGTTTCTTCCTCTGCAAAAGGATCAGATAGATCAAGACTGTTGAACTTACTGTCTGTGTCGTTATTGACTGTTTCTGAGTTCAAGCTTTCCATGAATGCTGCTATTGATGCGTCTGAGAAGAGGGCTGGAGTGGCAGAATCTTCTGGTTTTTGATCTTCTTCATAAAGGCTGCTGGTTAGCTCACGTTCTGACTTTGGCACTGTCGCTTTCCTCATCTCATCTTGTGTCCCTTTCCAGCTAGATTGGTATTCTTCACTCTCTGGATTTGCGAACTTTTTTGCCTTATCCCCTAGGAGCCTTTTCAGTATTTCCATATTGATTTCTGGAATCCCATCTTCTGCTCTTTCTTTATCTTCTTCTTCTTCTTCTTCTTCTTCATAACCATACTCCCTTGGTGGTTCAAATGTTTTTTTATCCTCTATTTCTAATGCTAATTTAGCCATTTCTCTCTTATTGATATCGTTAACCTTGTCAGAGAATATGTTTTGTATGGCTTTGAAGAGTAATGCCCTGAAATAGTCGATACTTTCCGTGCTTAAGCAGTTAGCAGCTGCAAGCTGAATTCTCTTTCTTGTTTTTTCATCAAGATTGTATTCACCAATTGCTCCATCTATCTCAGCTGCGATTTCACTAGGTGTCATATCTAATACTGAATCTGGATCTTCTGTCACTCTTTTTAGTAAGCTATGGTGCTCTTTCTCTGTGTCTTTTGGCTCCAATCGGAAACGATCATGCTCTTGTGTGAAGTATTCGAGGTAGATATGAAGCAGGATATTGATAAGAGATGGATTCTCTTTTGCTTCTAACAATGCAAGAATTCTTACCCTTTTTAGATCGTTGGTAGTGTGGGTATCAAACCTTTGAAAGCTTTGGAACCATTCTGCAAGTTTTGCCCTTTCTGCATGGATTTCTGCTGCTTTTCTTTTTGATACGAATCCTACTTCATCTGTTTTTGGATCACGTAAGAGTTCTACTTCTACGAGATGAATTGGTTTCTTTGAATCTGAAGTATTCTCAGATGAGGATATTGGAGGAAGAGAGAATGCATTTTTTAGTAAATACTTCTCTAGGTTTGGATCTTCATTATCCCTAGATGAGCTGTCTTCTGAATTGAAAGAATTTGCTGTGTTCATATTTGTAATTATGAAGTGTTTGTGAACTCGCTTTATTTGGTCAGCATTATAGTCGTAAATTCTGTTTTGTCAAACTTTTTCACATTGCTTCTTTCGCCTGTACACTGTGAAGCGTTACTCGAATACTTATGAATACATTCGACATCTGGTTGCAGCGTTTTCTGGTTTATTTGGAGCTGGAAAAGAATCGATCTCAAAAAACTCTGCAGAATTATACGCATTATTTGGGCCGTTTTTCTGAATTCTTTGGTAAGGAAAGGGATCTGAATCAGTTGAAAATGATTGATATCCAGCAGTTTCGACTGCAGTTGAACCGGCTTCAAGATGATCGATCACAGAGAACTGTAGGGATTAAGACTCAGAATTACCACTTGATAGCCTTGAGGGCTTTTTTGAAATATGTCAGTAAGCATGATATTGATACGCTTGCTCCTGAAAAGGTGGAATTGAGTAAAATACCCGAAAGGACCGTTGAGTTTTTGGATGCTGAGGAAGTCGTGCGCATCTTTGAGGCCGTTCAGGTTGCTGATAGGCAGGGTAAGCGTGACTATGCGATCTTGCAGATGCTGTATTCTACTGGGCTGCGTGTGAGTGAGTTAGTGGCTTTAGATAGAAACTCTGTAGATCTCGTACGGAAGGAGTTTATGGTTCGTGGTAAGGGAAAGAAACAGCGTATTGTTTTCCTTACGGATCTTTCTGCCACTGCCCTTCAGCAGTATTTAGACCTCCGTGATGATAACTTTGATGCCCTTTTTCTTTCTGGAGGGCGTGGGAGAAAGCAAGATCAGGATATCTTGAAGGGAGAGAAAAAGCGCCTTACGGCACGTTCTGTCCAGAATATTGTGGGGAAGTATGCTCGAAAGGCAGGGGTGATCAAGAAGGTTTCACCTCATACTCTTCGTCATAGCTTTGCCACAACTTTATTGAGAAATGGTGCAGATATCCGTTCTGTACAAGAAATGCTGGGTCATGCCAGTATTACGACGACTCAGATCTATACCCACATCACGAATTCTCGCCTTAAAGAGGTTCATGAGAAGTTTCATAAGTAGTTGACATTATCATTTTTGTGTTTAAAATGTCTCTCTTAAAAAGAGTTGCTTTTCTGTTCTATTGTTAGAATTGCAACAATTTATTTTCTTTCAATCTCTTCTCTTCAAGCTATGCCATCTTCATTTACAACTGAAACGTCTGAAAACCATGTATTTATCAAATTTGATCAAGGAGATTGCTTTAAGGTTCAATTGCCTGCTTATGTTTCTAAATCTGATTCGTTAACTCCTGCTCAAGAAGTAGCCTTCAATTCTGAACGCTACAATATTAGAAGCAGGATCCATACCGCTCTGTGTGTCCTACGAAATGAAGCTGCTATGGGGGACGAAAATGTTCTCAAGATCCAATAATTTGTATGATTTAGAATGATCTTCTTCTAATAGTCTGTGATACACTGGGACATGATTATTCATTGCACTTTTTGCCATGTCTCGTGTCCAGGTTCAGCTTACTCGGTCTGGTAATGATAACTACGATATCGTTGTAGAACGTGGTCTTCTTCGTCGTTTGTCTTCTGATATTCGCATGCTGAATTCAGCAGATGATTATGTGGTGATTACCGATAGTACGGTTAATCGGCATTATGGTTCTGCAGTTGTTGAACAGCTGAAGAAGGCTGAACTCTTCCGGTCTAAAATTGTGGTTCCTACTGGTGAGAAGAGTAAATCCTTAGCGCAGATGGAGGAGGTTTTGGAAAAACTGGTTGAATGTGGAGCTCATCGTAAGACGGGGATTATTGCCTTGGGTGGGGGAGTTGTGGGTGACTTGGCTGGGTTTGTAGCTGCTAGCTATATGCGAGGTGTTGCTTTGGTTCAGATTCCTACTTCTCTGTTGGCTATGGTCGATAGTTCTGTGGGGGGTAAAGTCGCTGTTGATCTGCCTTCCGGGAAGAATTTGGTGGGAGCTTTTTGGCAGCCGAAGAAGGTTTTTGTCGATCCTGATGTGCTCAAGACTCTGGCCATGAAGCAGTGGAAGGCAGGGCTAGGGGAGGCAGTTAAATATGGTGCTATAGCTGATAGAAAGCTCTGGGAGTTTTTTGAGCAATATGTAGAGGTTTGGAATACAAAGCCTTCGGATTTCTTGCCATCACACGAGCGTATTGTTGATGAGATGATTTTTAAGTGTATTGCCGTCAAGGCGGATGTCGTTATGAAGGATGAAAAAGAGGGGAATTATAGGAAAATCCTCAATTATGGCCATACCTTTGGCCATGTGGTCGAGAAGATGAGCGATTACAAGGTGCTTCATGGAGAAGCCGTAGCACTCGGTATGCGTATGGCTGCTGACCTTGCTGTAGCATTAAGGTTTATGCGTGCTGAAGAACGAGATCGACAAGGGGAACTCTTAGGGCTTCTGGGTATCGGGAAATCCAAAGTTAAGGGATTAATATCTGAATTCATTGATCACATGAAGTCCGATAAAAAGGCAAAGGGAGATCTTCAGGTGGTTTTGGTTGATCGTCTTGGACGCTGCTACCAACGTTTGGGCAAGTTCGGGATTGAAGTAGAGAAGTCAGATTTGGTGGATGTCCTCAAGTCTTATGTGGATGATAAAGCTGTTGAAAAGAAGCCGGTCCCAACAGTTTCGACAAGCAGTTATATGAGTTCTTCACTCTCTGCTAGTCCTCCATCTTGGCAATCACCAACACCATCATCATCGTATGCTTCTCCATCATTATCCTCGAGCTCACCTGAATCAGAGGAGACTGAGTTGCAACGCCGTTTGCGATTGATGAGAGAAAGGCGTGCAGAACGTCAAGCTGGAGGAGGGTCAAGTGGAGGATTCCTTCCCGGCTAATCTTTCCTGGATTCCTTTGTATCTGTTGCTATACTCTGCCAGCAATCATGAGATCTCTTTTGCATATTTACAGATGATGATTTCTTGCTATAATGCTGTCCATACTTTTTGTAGTTTATGAGGAATTCTCAGGGATCCCCACACGATCGAGATCCTCAGCAGCCGAGATCTTGGGCTGACTGGGTTTCAAAGTTCAATGCTTTTATTCGAACTGATATTCGATCATTTGCTGATGTTCGTACTGCTGTTCACGAACTCTTACTGCCAAACACTGGATCTCAAACTCCTTCTTACCCAAGGGCTAAGTACGAAGACCTTTGTGCGAGTTCACTGGTTTGGAGGAGTTCAGAGCAGATTCGTGATAGTAAACTCTCACGAGAAGGTGATTCCTACACTCTCGAGACCCTGACTCGAAATCCAGAGAAGGTTGCTGCTTCGCTCAGGAAGCTTCAGCATATGTATGCATCACGTCCTAGTGACGTTCACTTGTATTTTGCGAAGATTTTCAAACGTCTGGATGAGATTTACTTAAAAGATCCACAGTATTTTTATTCCTTGATGAGTTCAAAGAATTTTTTTCCTGGAGGAATGCATTGTCCTGAGTCTCTTCAAGAAAAGATTTTGAATGGAGAGGGGAGTTATTTTTTGAAGTATAAACCAGATGAATATCATGCTGAGTATTTACTTGAATATGAAGGTGCTCTTGAGTCAGAAGGAGTTGTGAAAACCTCTAAGATGAACTACCTCGATGGTTTTCTTCATCGATGTTTTGTGAACGCTCTTGCTCAGAAATTGAAGTCAGGTCCGAATATTCCTGAGTTTGATCCACGTGAATACACTTTTAAGAAGCTCAAAACAGATTTCCTGAAAAGTATTGCTGGGTTTTTGGAGTCTGGTCATCTTTCTCCTCAGATGAGGCTTTACAATACCCCACGTTCTTATTTGAGAGCTCGCTCTCAGGATCGTGATCTCAGTATTGTCAATGCTTCTCCTTTTGATAATCCTATTTCTCCATTTTTATATCCTCAGCTTGCCTCAGAAGATCCTTCTCACACTGAAGATGCCTATGAAGCTTTCGATAAGGTTTATGAGCTTGCCTTTCCCTTGGGGATCATGGAGGGCTTAAAGGATCCTCTTGATCTGATAGATGCACTTTCTCAGGCTGTGGACTCAGGTCGTCTTGACCAGGTGGATGTGGTGCATTTTCGCCAGCAGTATTCATTGTCTGCTTTAGCTGAGGCTGCTCAGAATGCTCTTTCACGATCCCATCGTCTTCAGCTCTCTGAGAATTGCCTCCAAAACCCCATTCATGTTTTGAACCCATTTGCTGCATTTGAATCTCCAAGTACTTTCGATCATTGTCCACGACGAAGTTTTGCCTTTCATAATATTCTTTTGAAGGATGTGGCCACTTATGAAGGAGCAGTTCTGCTTGATGATGAACGGTGTCAGCCTTATCAAGTGACGGAGTCTGATCTCCGATATATGGCTTCGCAGATGGTGGGAATTTTGTTCACTTTCCAGGATGACCTCATAAATGGTAAGGCGGGTGTTCAGGATAGCTTCGAAGAACTCTGTAGAAGAATGTATCCTTATTTTCCTCGTCAAGACTTGCTTGGTGATTTCCTTTCTTCTCCAAGTACAGTAGAAAGGAAGACGACTTTGAGTTATCAACTTCAGGTCTTACTTCCTGCTATAAATGCACTATCTGAAGATTCTTTGCAGAGTCAGAAAATGTTGAAGTTCTTTGTAAAAGCGGTTGAGTGTTATCTTTCTGGTGATGACACATATAGAGTGATCTATGGCCTCATGAAAGCACGAATGCTCGATGCGAGTGCTGAAGTGGATTCAGATGAGATGCGTATCCTTAGAAATCGTTATGAGAACTCGATAGAGTCCTTGCGTTTAGATGTCACGCTCTTTTCTAAAGGACATTTATTTCCTGAATTTGCTCAAGAGCAACGATTACAAGCAGAATATGCATTGGCACCTTATTTACGTGCTGCATTAGGATATCGCTTATTTCTTCTGAGCCTCGTCCTGTGTTTTGAGCCACGACTCGATGGTTTTGAGGGGTTTGGAGAAGTTTTCAGAAGATCATTAGATAAGTGGAGACAGCTTCAACAGCTCATGGAATCTACTGTTTTGGGTAATCAGGTTTTGGCACTTCCATTCTTTCATGCCATTGTTCTTTTTAAAGAATTACCAGCTCAACAGCCTAAATAAGCTTGCTTTCGTGAAAGTCAAGGAGTATATTGAGATTAATTCATCAATTTCATATGGAAACATCATCTTTCAATCTCGGTCCAGATCCTAGACGATCATATACACCTGATGATTTGAGAAAGTTGGCCCCTGTGATTTCAGCAGAACAACGTAAAGTATATTCAAATCTTGAAGCTGTGATTTTGAGTAAAGATCAGAGTAATCGTTATGCTGGAGATACAGGAAATACTATTGGAGCTGTCTCTGCAATGCTTGGAAATAACGGAGAACTTCCAAAGGCTGTAGCGGCTATACTCCCTCATGACGAGTTAGGAAATGCTGCTTAGTGTCTTCGAACTTCTCTTTCTGTGAATACCCCTTATATCATCAACAAAGGCATTGGTAACAATGCCTTTTCTTATACGCGAAAACCAGAACGACCTGACTTGAAAACGACTCCATTACGTAAAGGTTTTCTTCATGAGCTTCAGCTTGGTTCCGAAGTGGTCTTTCATGATTTTGATGAAGATCAGTGGGTTGAGCATGTGGGACTTCAGAATGGTATTTTGAGTCATGAATATGGACTACCTCTTTATGTAATCGATAATCATAACCATGCGTTCTGGTGTTGGGCTGATGCCTTTAATAAAGGTGTTCTTCCAAGTGAATCATCTTTGATTCATATTGATGCCCATTATGATGACCGTGAGCCTTCAGACTTCGAGGTTGACCTTTCTGATATGAAGGATGTTGAACGCTACACTCATGAGGTATTGCAGATTGCGACATTCATCCAGCCAGCTCTTCATCATGGGTTGTTCCGAGATGTTCAT
>CAYGRJ010000009.1:14819-15272 GCA_964352285.1 uncultured Candidatus Peribacteria bacterium | reverse complement strand
GCCGAAATATCTTCAAGATTCACTCCCCCAAAGGTTGGGGCCAAACGGACAACAGTTTCAACGATCTCATCGACATCTTTTGTATCTAAACAAATGGGAAAAGCATCAACTCCTCCGAACTTCTTAAAGAGCACCGCCTTCCCTTCCATGACCGGCATGGCAGCCTCTGGGCCTATATCTCCAAGGCCAAGTACTGCAGTCCCATCAGAAACCACGGCAACGAGATTCCCCTTAGCAGTGTACTTATAGACATCCTCTGGATTGTCAGAGATCTTTCGACATGGTTCAGCAACACCTGGTGAATAATAGGTGGAGAGATCATCCTTTGTTTCCAGTGGAACTTTCGAAACGACAGAGATCTTTCCTTTGAATTTTTCATGCTCCTCGAGGGAACGCTGGTTGTAGTCCATTCTCATTTTGATTAATGACTCATCTTATAAAATACATCCTATT
>CAYGRJ010000009.1:0-14809 GCA_964352285.1 uncultured Candidatus Peribacteria bacterium | reverse complement strand
TGTGTGACTTTGCTGTGTCTTTTGATGTTTCGACCGAAGTGGAGAAATCTCTTTTGGTGTTCAGGTTGGAGGCGAATAATTCGATTGCTTGAAGAGATTTCTCCACTTCCAGTAAATCATTCGTCCCTCGGGTTTTCTGTCCGGTCGAAACATCAAAGAGTTCCGTCATTTCTAATCCTGTCGCAATGACGAGTGAATCTACCGAGCCCCTTCAAAAACTTCAATACAGTGCTTGTACTTGTCGGCGATAATCTTCACGGCAGCATCTCGATCGAGCTCACCAGCGTGAAGCTGCGAAATAGTCTCTGCGAAGAGCGTTCGTCCAACGGCAAAGCCGCTAACGTGCTTTCCTTGAGCGCCAATCTTCAACCAGTGCTCTACTCTATCCATCCCTGCACCTCGTCCGAGGATCACAATTTCAACACCATTCTTTCCACCATTCTCTACAGCATCAGAAGAGATCTTCATGCCTTCTTCAGTATCACATCCTTCTATTTTCCACACATCTGGCTGGACGCCAGCTTCATGTAGCTCAGTGACGCATTCAGCAAATCGCTTCGGACGGACTTCCGCATCAAATCGGTCTTTATCTCCATCCACTGAATCCATATCACCTTCAGAAGGCTGGATAAGCGGCTCGATCAAAAACTTGATCCCTTGCTGGTCACAGTAATCATTGAGTTCTTTGAGACGACCATTTTGGACAGTGTTGTCCTTGCCCATGGTCACGCGTATCAAGGCTTTGGCAAAGGCTGGTCGGATACGCTCAAGGGTTCCCTTCCAGTCTTCCTCTTGGAAATCAAAAACTTCCTGTCCAGATTTCTCCATCGTCAGCATGTTTCGAACGCCAACTTCCTGAGCCTCAGCATGAATATCTGATCCATACTGCTCATCAACCAAGACAGCTAGGTCATCAAATCCTCGCTCTTCACCTATAGACTTCATCGCGTCGAAACACACCTGCTTGTAATCAGTAATCTTCTGGTGCTGCTCATCACTGAGGTCAGCTGCAGGAGTATCAGGAAAAAGCATCCGCTGGAATGATCCGCGGTGATCGAAAGGAAGCACGTAAAGCATGTGGTGTTGAATTAACAAATATCACCCCCAGTGTAATCGACGTTCGCAGAGAAGAAAATAAAATTCTAAAAAAAGACTGATCACAGGCTACAAAACTCTCAACACTGTTTACAGACCACTCATCGTTCTGAGAATACGAAGAACCTTGGCATCGAGCTGGACAACATCTTGGACACTTGGAAGACTCACGACAGCAAGCCAGTTTTGTCCTTCCGTCACCAGATCAAGACGATTCTTATCTGCTTCCAAATAAACGTAGCACTGCAGATTACCAAGGCGTAGAGAGCGAAGAGGACTTCTCTCTTGAAAAGCGGACGCTTGTCCTGATCCACGAGGAAGAAGGTTCAAAGAAAGCAGTTCAAGATCATCAGAACGCTTCAGCTTCAAAAACGCTTCATTACCAGATCGCTGAACATCGGGAGAAAGCTCTACAGCATGAAGAAACTGAAGCTTGAGATTTTCATCGCGAAAAGACAACAAGTCCTGATTATCTAACAAGCGAAACTCTGGTTGATTCTCTCGACCACGGACGGCGAAAACCTGTGAACGCGTCTCTGTGAGGTAGTGAAAAGATTCTGGAAAAGCCTGCTGTCGTTCTAATTGGGTATAGACATCAGGGCTATAAGCCAACAACTCAAACATTCCCTCATCACTCTCTAGTACGAAGTGCCGCAGAGGAGAGATTCCAGATGTAGCGCTATCAATTTCTAAGGCTTTGTCGACGTTTAGCCCTAAAAACTGAATGGGAAGCTGTTCAAAGCTGAGCTCCTGGCCATAAAGTCCTCCAGAATCAGATGAGACCAGGCGATGTATCAAGGCTGCAACCTGATATCTTTTCGCATTTTCATAGAGCTGAAAGCGCTCTTGATCGAAAGCCAGACGGAACTCCTGATCGTTACCAATAAGAATAGAATGACGAGTAAAAAGCCCAAGATAAGCTTGGTACCAGGGTTCAGCAGCAGGCTGAAGAGTCGGATCAACAGCTTGAGCGATGAGCTTAAGGGCTTCAGCTAAGTTCACCAATGAGGCAGGACGGATGGTTTGGTCTTCATATCCCTTCACGATACCTGCCTGAGAAGCGGCATATATATAAGGAGCAAACCAGGCATCTGGGTCAAGATCTGTAAAGAGTGGAGCTTCATCTCTCAACAAGTACTCCTCATAGTCATTTAAAACCTGGTCTTCGCTGCTATTCATCAAGACCACGACCTTAATAAGAGCGGCACGAGTAATCTCAAGCTCTGGTTGAAAGGCCATTTGACCATCTGTAGTGCGGGATCCAGAGAAGAGTGAAGCATTAATGACTCCATCAATATCCTTTTGGAAGCGATGTCCTTGGATATCTGCGATACCACTGCTGAAACTCAAATTTTGTAAAAATAACTGAAGCTGAGGAGAAGAAGGCTGATATGCCACGACAACAATGTGAAATGTTGAGCCGGGTACCAGATAAAGTGAACGTTCTTGCTGATCTTCAAAGCCCGTTCCACGAACTTCTACAGATGAAGTGGAGAGCAATTCTCCATTTTGACGAGATAAAGGGTTAATAAGCCGCAGTTGAGCCTGTTCCATGAGGTCTATGGCGGGCATGGTACTCAGAATCACATCAGCAAAAGGGGCTGATCCTTGTTGACCGATGCGGTAAACCCTTTCGACTTGAATGTTTTGTCCTTGAGCTAAACGGAATTGATTGGTGTAATCACTTATGGAGAGCTCCTCGGGAGCTTGAATCACAAGCTGGCTTGCTTCATCGACCAAAACTTCTGCATGTGCAAGAGGAGCAAAAAACCAGAGCAGGCTCAGACTAGCTATTAAAACACTTCGCATATTGAGACAGATGAGAAACAGTACAGATGGACACCATCAGCATAACAAATCTCCTGGATTGATCACATGGAGATTCTTTCTCTGTATAGCAATGGCACTCTCGGCACTGACCTTAGCACCGATCAACAGGACTCAAGCAGCGACCTTCACGGTCGACAGTCTCACGGACGTTGCCGCAACAGATGCCATACCTGGTGATGGATTTTGCGCGACGGGAGGAGCAGTCTGTACCTTGCGTGCAGCTATAGAAGAAGCCAATGCACTGGTGAACGTCCCGCTCGTTACTCCAGACAGCATCGACTTTAGTATAGCCGGTACCATTACACTCACCGCAGTACTCCCAACCATAACAGAAGGGCTAACAATAAGTGGGGCCACGGCACCAGGAGCGGTAGTATCCGGTGGACCTACAGAAGGTGGAAGCAATGACGTGCCCATTACTGTGGTAAATACGATCATCATCAACGCTCCAAATTCAGCAACAGATATCTTTGTGGTTTCCGTAGGGGGTTGTTCGTTCACGCAGTTAGCCATGTTCACCTACGATACCGCAATCACGCTAACCGGAGTTGGGAATTTTTTTCTCATTTCCAGCTTCTTCGGAACCGACGGAACAGGCGTCCCATCCGGTACACAAAATACAGCCATAGAAGTCTTGGCTGGGTCAACATTTGTGTCCATTGGGAATACCGGACAAGGAAACCTCTTCTTGAATCATGATTTGGAAGTCATAGACATTGCAGGAGCATCATCGGACATTACCATTGAGCAAAACACCTTTGGGACAGATAGGACCATAGCCCTTGATCCCATTATAGCCGATAGAAATGCACTACAATCCGTACTGATTACATCGGGGACATCCATTTCCATTATCAATAATAGGTTTGCAAGAAGCAATGGTGCTAGTGCCATTGAACAGGTATCAGGAGGAGGACAAGTGATTCAAAACAATGTTTTTGGAATTGGAATTGGAGGAGTAAACCTCGGGAATTCTCAAGGGATAAACATGATAGCAACCAGTGCAACGGCCTCCGTAATAGGAACTGACGGAGATGGTGTAAATGATGCCGCAGAAGGAAACACGATAGTGAACAGCACTCTAGACGGTATATTTTTATCTTCTGGTGCATTCGCCAACGCCTTTGAAGTAGCTGGAAACTTTATTGGGGTCACCAGTGGAAATACTGATGCCGGAAACGGTGACAATGGTATAGAAGTTGCTGGAACTGGTGGTGGAAGAATAGGATCAAACCAAGATGGTACCAGTGACCTGCTAGAAAGAAATTTTTTCGCAAACAGTGCGACTTACGATGTATCACTTACTGGAGACAACTGGGTCTTGAGAGGAAACGATATTGGTTTAAGACCAGATGGAACATCTGCAGCACCAGTTGCATTATCCGCAGGAGTACTCTTAGGTGTAGGACCTTTTCCAGGCTCATCAAGCAATATCATTGATGGCAACTATATAGGAGGATACTCTGCCCCGGCAGTATCTGGACTCATTATTGCCAGCGCAAGTGCCAATACGATTACCAACAACGTCTTAGGGGCCAATAGGAGCAGTCTTTCTAGGCCAAATGCAGTCAATGTTGGCTTTGGAACTGTTCATGCACCGCTAACTATAGGTGGTGTAGGAGCAGGAAACTCATTTGTATCTTCAGGAGGAGCACAGGTAATACCAAGTGCATTAACATCTCCAGTTTCCATTATTGGAAATGTTTTTGGAGCGACACCAGACGGAACACTGCTTCCAAATGCAGTCAGCAACCTTGCTATAGAAGCAAATAATATAACCGTTCAGCAAAACACCTTTCAAGATCCAGGGGGAGGGCCACATATAACGGTGGTAGTAACAGGACCAACAGCTCAGGCCAATACCATTACTCAAAACAGCTTCCTCAGTGGAACAGGTTTAGCTATCGACCTCGCCAACGATGGTGTTACTCCAGACAATGCGACCTACCCAGAAGCAGGAGTCGCCAACCGTGGAATAGATATAGCCGCCTTCAACAGTACAGACTTAGCACAGCTAACCGGTACGGCAAACCCTGGCTCAACTGTAGAAGTCTATAGCACCATCGGACCTGGTACTGGTTTAGTGGGAACCGGATTCTTTCTCAACAGTACCATCGCTGACCCATCAGGAAACTTCCTAATATCACTCTCTGGACTCGCTCAAAAAGATGACTGGGTAACCCTCAGTCAAACAGATGGAGGTCTATCAGATACAAGTGAATTCGGAGCAGCCATTCAGGTAACGAAGTCAGGTGGAAGGACATTCATAAGAGAAGTAGCAGCACCAGTAGAAAAGAAACATCCCTTTGCGGATCTGAGTTTTAAACTCTTTATCTTCAACATGACAAGTGATGAACTGCTGAAGATCATCAATAAAAGCGTCTCGAGGAGCACAAGCTTTATTCATCAAGCAATCAGCTGGCATCAGTTACTCTTGGGGTAATGACCCTTTCGTATCTCTTGAAGTTCATAGTAGTCGAACTGAACTGAGAGGCTTTGGAAGTGTTCCATCATCAGCACCTGAAGTTCAGTTCCATCGTTCAGCAATAGCATTCGCATTTTTCCTGGACCACCCATACGGGTGAGTCCCGAAGCATTTGTATGAGTACTGGCATGAATTTCTCCAGCGACAATTTTGTCATACAGCTCATGTAGAGTAAGGGGACAAACCTTCTCTACGAGTCTTTGGTAACCAGTTAAGCTCAGACTTGATCTCAAATCCACTTTGACTTGTTGATCTGATTCAAGAGTCCAAGCCGTTTCTGAATTCCAGGTGTCATCAAGAGCAGGTCCAGGAGGTGTCAAAACACGAGGAAAACTATTCAGGGAAACAAAACGACAAAGAATTTCTACAAGTCGTCGCCGAACTCCTGTCAGTTGGGAGAAGATCACGTGACTGTGATGCGCCAATCGGACAAGATCAGAACTCTCCTTGATGGGAAGTATGTAATCATGAAGCTCTTCAAAGGTAGACCTCTTAAGGGAAAGATTCTTCTGATGGTCAGTTTTCTGAGGAGGCTATATAAAAGGACGAATATCTACAGGAGCTGCAGGAGTTAAAGCATCGGGGCAGACCTGATTTCCATGCTCGACTCCTTCAGAAGTTTGCGAATAGAATCCTCCAAAAGTCTCAAAGGGAACATCAGCAAAGAGGTCTTCATCGTCACCAAGCAAAAAGGGTTCGTTCTCTGGGTCAACAGCATTCATCTGAATGAAAATTCACATCAGCTAAAAATATCCGACGAGAGCATAGCACAGAATGAAATATAGGTATTGTCAAAAGGTGGAAATTTTGGTAAAATAGTATGATGCATTAATAAAAAAGCACATGAAATTCAACACTTCTCCTTTCTTAATGGCTCTGAAAAAAGGTATATCATCTCTGATGGTCATACTTATATTAGGTCTGACAATAGGGAATACCCCACAACAGGTAATGAACTGGATTCCAGAAACCAAAGCGTCAATTGATCCTGACGAGTCCATACTCAATAACCAGTTTCTTCGATTTTCAAATGGTGCGATTGGTGCGGGTGATGCAGGACTTACCGTAAGTCTTTCAATGTCATGTAATATAGGATTTATATCCTCGACGACATCAGGATTAGCACCAACAACAGAAACTGGATTTCCCTCAATGTCATACACGGCAACTTGGAGTCCAGCAGCTGGAGGATTCAATCCTTTTGGTATTGATCTATATTTTGACCCAAGTGTCCCTGGCCCAGTGAGTTGTTCAGGGACTTTCATGAGCCCAAGTGTTGGAAACACAGCACTATCAGCAAGTGGTTTTGTAGGAACAGGTCCACCGCCAACAATCATATTTACTGATCCTACACAAGAAGGTCATGATAACAATGGAGCTGGAGTACAGAACTCACCAGCATTCAGGACCGCGTGTACGGCTCCAGCAGGTGAGACAATTACAGTACTAGATGCAACCCTCAATGGGGGTGGAGGTAGTGTATCTGTCGATGGAGGATTTCCAACTGGGATTGGTACAGCATCAGCAAATATAGAATACAGTGTCAATTCAACAGCAACACTCGGGCAACCGACAGGACCAAATGAAGCATTCCCAGCTGTAAACGTCAGCTTTACTTGTACATCGAGTGGAGGTGGTACCGTCACTTTAAACGAGACCTTTGAGCACACGAATGAGGCTAGTGTGATACAAGATACACCACCTGATGTAAACCATGTAACTGTAGGGACAATATCCAATGTCGAGAACCTCACACTGCGAGATGATGACATCAATAATCTAGTAACAATTACAACGAATAGCTTTGATCCAATCGGCTACGCGTCTGAAACAAGTAACGATACTCCAACAGTAGCATTTGGTACGGCACAATATACCTACAACATTCCAGCATTTTATACAGGACTGGTAACGATTAATGTTGACACACAATCAGAGTTTGAATCAGTTGTGAATAGAGACATTGAATTTTATGTGCTCGATTCAGCGCCAAGCATCATCACAAACTCTTGTGCAGTTGATGGAATCCCTTGCGAAGAAGTAAAAGCAAGCCAGCTTGGAACTACACCAATAATAAATGGACAAGTAACAGTATTTGATGCTGATGTACAAAATCAAGGTGCAAACTTCTATGTGTTTACCGTAGCAAACAGTAATGGAGTGACATTTGACGCAGTAGATCTCTTTGATCCTGCAGGAGTTACGGCAGATGGGACGACCTATAACTTTTCGGGAACAATTGACCCAGCAACCTTTACTCCATTTGAGCATGAGTTCAACTATGACTCAGCACTTTTTGGACCAAATGGAGACTCAACAACTGGAGATGGGTTAATATCAGTGCAAATTGGTCGAAACAGTGGAGGGTATAGTGGATTACGATTTAATAGAAATAATGAACCAGATACATTCGATCCAAATCCAGTAGGGTTCTCAGATGAAGAACCAACAAACTTCTTTGGATCAGCTCCAAATATTCTTGAAGAGCCAGAAGACTACCCACTTCCAGGAAACGAGCCTGAAAGATCTGAAGAAGAATATCGAGAACTCCAAGAAGAAACTAACGATTTTGTCGAGAGCTTAAAAGAAGTAATCTCCTTTATTCAAGCTGAAGAAGAAGGTGAAGATTGCCAATACCTTACGAAGCCAGTTAGTATTAGTTATAACCCAAATGAAGCAACATCAAGCCTCATAGGAGACTATGATGATGCAAGTGATGAACTGTCACCTGGTCGAATTACAGGAACTGCAGAAGACTCAGAACCTTTCACAAACTTTGTTTACGGGGACGAAACAAGCCGAGACGACGAGTGTGAAGATGAAAACACAGTAACTCCAGAGCAATTAGCCTACATGCTCCCCTATATCAATATGCTCTACTTCGAAAATCCATCTTCAGCTCCAGTCTCTTTGACAGGACTAGGAAGTGAGCACCGTGATGTGTATGGAAGTGTTGTGACGCCACCAGTGTACGGAGGGACTCCACAAGTTAGCTTAGAAGAAGCCAATGCAGCTGCAGAGAAAGTTTTCGACAAACTGTTTCCAGCTGAAGATCAAGAAGTATCACTACACGGATCAGCAAGTGGTGCAGAATACACATCTCAGACATATCGGCTAACACCAGATGTATCTATCGAAGAAGCAAATGAGGCAGCACAAGCAGAGTTCAATAGACTCTTTCCACCAGAAAAGTGTGATGCAAAAAAAGACTGTATTCGATGTAATCAAGAGGATATCCGATATATAGACACCGGAGTTTGTAAGAACAATGAGTGTGACTATGATACTGGAGTTACGAGACTATGTGAAAACATTGATGTGTATTCTGAAATTACTGGAAAAGGAATAAACAGAGTGCTTAGGAAACCAAAGTCAGTACCTACTGTTTGTGCAGAAAAAGGAACTCGTAGAAAACTATCTAAGCATGAAGAATACATTGCAGTTCATACAGGAATATCTGCACGAACCCTTCCTGTTAGGGCTACAGGATGCATCCCATTAGAACAACTGATTGGGGTTGGTGACTATGACGACAAGCTTGTAGAGATAATGAAAGAGCATCTAGAGGGACTCGACGACGAAGTATTTGGAGATACACCTAGGTCAACGAGAGCTTATGAAAAAGCATTAGAGGATCTCTTTGGAACAGGAACATTCGTAGATGGGGATTCAGCAGATACCTTGAATGGGATAATTGAAGTGGTCGTTAAGGAGCACTTAGCTGGGACTGAAGAATATGCAGAATCACTGATAGAAGAACTCCTCGGAAATGCAGAAACAGGATATACGCAGCATGAAGAACTCGGAGGTAAAAGTATAAAGGACTTGATAAAAGAGTTTATTCTTAATCTCTATGGAGATGATAAGAAGCTGAAAAAGATTGAAGATAAAAACGACATTCTTCATAACCTCATAAGTAACTTACTCGGAAGTTCTCTAAAAGATGACAATCAACAGGTCAATGAAGTTATAGTAAGAAACGGAAAAGGCTACCCAATTGGAAGTTTCATATGGAAGTATGCTGAAGCAGACCGTGACAGAATTGCCGATGCCATTGTAAAGATGATGAAGGATTGCATTGAGAAGATTTTCCAGGCCTTTGTAGAGGAACTCGCAGAAAGGATTGCTGGTGGAAAATCAAGTCAGATAAACGGGACGAGTCAGAGGGATAAACAAAATGCAGCAAATGATGTTTATGACGAATTGGTTGAAGAATTAAAAGAGAACTACGACATGGATGAAGCAGAGCTTAAAGAATACACCCAAATACTTATTGCAGTTGTTAAGAATAAGGCAGGTGTTGAACCAATTCCTACAAGTAAGGAAAGGGTTGATATAATTATTCAAGAGGATGGGAAATCAGCAATTAGAGACATGACTATTAGAAAAGAAAATAGTAATAATACCTATAGTGCTATAAGTACAGATACAGAAATAAGACACAATGAATTCATAGAGGTAGAAATAACTGTTGAGGTGTCGAACAGTAGTGGTGAAGACCAAGCAGCATACGTGGTTGTTGACTTACCAGATGAACTTACAATCTACGCTAATCGAGAAAAAACTGAGAATCCAACTGATTACGAAAAAGCATCACTTGCAAGTGTGAAAATGAGTTACACCGAGAGTGAAAAAACAGAGGGTGAAAATATGGAATCAAATGATGGCGTGTTAAAAACAGCTGTTGATATCGATAGTGACGGAAATGTAATATTTAGAAATCTAGGGCCTGGTTTGCATAAGTTCACACTTATAAGCAAAGTGTTCTCGATTGGAGATTCTCAATTTGGAAAAGAAATAAAAATATCAGCAGAGCTAAATGCTTCGTCAGCAGGTGAAAAAGTAATGACAAGTGTGCTACAGCTTAACAAAGGTATAGATAAAAGTAAGTGTACTAATAATAGTGATTGTGTTTCTACATGTGAGGGGAGAAATAGAGTTATAAGAACCTGTGACACATCTGTAAATGAATGTGTACGCAGAAAAATAGAGTATTGTAGTGATTCCTGTACGGCTAATCTGAGCTTAGTATGTACAGAAAAAGGAAATGAGTACTTTGATGAAAGTGGTAACGAAATGTTTGATGACAAAGGTCGCAAACTTAAATTTACAACACCTATCTAAAAAACTATTCCTTAGGAATTTTGACTGACTCGGCTATAGAACTCTTTATTCGTTTGAAAGATGCGATAAAGAGTTCTTTTCGATTGCCGTTGTAATAACCCTTAGCACGATCGCAAACCTTGTTCAGTTCAAGCTTCTGAGCTGAAGATAAAGTTGAGTCCCGAGACACATTTCTCGTAAAGTTTTCCATCCCAAAAAGAAACTGAAGAACGCAAGAGCTTAAACTCTTATAATGAGTGAAAACTTGAGAATCAACGAGGTTGCTTTTGCTCTCTAATTTTGAAAGTAACTCACAGAGCACAAGGTACTCTGGTGAAGAATAGAGATTTTCTATCCACTGATCAGTTGACTGATTACTGACCTCAAACTGTGTAATCCACTTGTTGTACTTCTTCATCAGCCGTGTCCCCATCGTTAGTAAAATCTCAAAATCAGATGGATTCATCTCTTTCAAATCAGAAGGCTTCATGTTTTCTCTCACCTGCTTACAAAACTCATCAAACTTCTTATCCTTCAAAAGTTGGAGAGCAGCAGGCTCGTCTTGGCGGATGTATTTTAAGACTTCATAAGAGATACTGCTCAGAGTTCTCTCACTGTACATTTCATTTCGCATTGGCTGCGTAATCTCAATAAATTTCTCAACTGTTCCTCCCAACTTCACATAGTGCTCTTGGAGTTCTTCATACTCCTTTCTAAACTTCCGAACATCTCGAGAGCTATAGAGTTTCTTCAATCCATCAAACTCCTCCAAGAAATCCTCCACCTGTCGCTTTCGTTCAGCCTGATTCTTTTCATTCTTAATCTTCTCAGCTTCAGCTGCTAAGCGAGCGACTTCTGCTTTCTTATCGGCAACGGCCTTCTTATGAGCAAGCTCTTCAGCTGAAAGATTCTTTTCCAATTCGTCAGCCTTTTTAGCCATCTGCTGCTTTTCTTTTTCAAACTCTGCGAGAGCAACCTTATCTGGCGTTCGCATCAGCAGAGCCATAAAGGCAATAGCAATAATTCCGGCGAGGGAGCCAAAAGCGATCTTTAATTCCTTTCGAAGGGGTTCCTTTAAGATGTCCGCCAGCTCTGATTCTGCAAAATCCCAAGCTTCCAAGAAGCTATCATCTTGTGGCTCTTCTTCTTGTATTCGAGATAATGCTCGGAACATTCGCAACACCCTTGGGTTTGCTTCCCTCCAATGATTGAAGAACTTCTCTGACTTATCAGCAACACTCAAATTATTTCGCTCTGGTATAAATGGTGCAGCAACCTTTGGCAAATAGCTTTCTATCTGGGGTTGCAGAGGAAGCGCGGTATAGGGAATGTAATCCTTTCCAGATTGCTTTTCCTGAGAAAGGCTAGCACCCATCATACCTAGCGAGGTGATCACCGACATAACTGATTCAGTTCCCAATCCCATAGGGTTTGATTGACCAGTGTATTGCTCTATGAGGCACACACAAATAGCATGCATATCTGTGAACTTAGAAAGTTGTGAATACACACCAGAGATGGTCATATAAAGAGGAGTTCCCAAAATTGCCCCAGCTTCAGTTAGCTCAGGGTCATTATCCAGTAACTCAGGCTGATTGGAGAAACCTTCATCTGTCTGAGCTTCAGCATCATTCTCAACTTCAGAAATATCCTTCACCAATCCGAAATCCATAATTCTGGTGATCTTCTTTGCGGATTTGAGAGATGTCAGAGCGTCTTCATAGGCTTTTCGAATGTCGAGAGTGGGATCTTCACACTCACTGTCACAAAGGATCTCTGTCACCCTATTAAGGAGTGTAATATATACATCTGCAGCTTCAGAAGTCAGGATAAAGTTTGAAGGCTTGTGATCTCTATGAAGAAATCCTGATCGGTTAATATAAGCCGCATCCTGAATAAGAGACTGAGCAATGGTGAGGAAGATCTGGTCATAGACATCACTTGGGAAATAGCCTTCGCAGACCTTTCGGAGATGCCGGTCGGCAATGTACCAATTTGAGCCTTCAAAGACTCCCTGATCAAGTTCTGCAACATCCAGTGCTTCATAAACATCCTTTACGTACTGCTTCATAGCAGGCTTAATCGTCTCCCGGAATATATTCTGAATTCCAACCTCACGGAGCTCATCATGGGTAAGAACATCAGCTCCTAGGAGGCTCTCGTTTTGATGTAAAAAGGCATTAAGCTTCTTAACACCATCTGGTTTCATATATGGCCTTAATACTCCACTTGGCTCAATAGCCTCTGAAATAATCTTTTGCAGGTGAGAAAATGAGATATCGGGAGCAGTGGCACCACTGTCTGGATACAGCGAAAGCTTTATTTGCATCCATAAATCTTCAAGGGCATCATTCTCTGGAGTGTGTATAGCTTTTTCAATTTCATCCTTGTCGAAATCAGAATAATCTCGATCAAGTTGAACCGTTGGTCCACTTTCCATTCCCATAACGATCATGAGATCACCAGAAGGTATTTCAATGAGATCATAAACAGGAGTGATAGAAACAGGATCTCCTTTAGAGAGCTTCACCATAGCTCGACCTTCTCTTTTGAGGCGAGATAATGCCTCGGTATCTGCAGTGTCAGACAAACAGATTTTCACGGCGACATCAGTATCGAGTGAAGATTTATAGGCCTTCAAAACAACTCCCATGCCACCTTTACCCAAAACCCCCTTGTACTCGTACCCCATAGTGGACAACAAATCTGCATAATACTTTACAAACTTCTGGAATCTCAAAGAAGTATCTTGCTGACCTGGAGAGGCAACAACCGTCTTTTTTTGCATAAAAGCATCTTGGTCTGGATCTTTTAGTTGAGAGGAATCAACATGAACCGTTTCTGCAGAGACAAGCTTTCGAACATCTGAAGAAACTAATGAAATACTCTCATCAGAAGAACTCGGGGACTGAGAACTCCGGAAACAGGGTAGAAAATCCAACAAAAATGTCTTCATGCTTGTGAGCAAGTCAGGACACCGAGAAACTATTTGCTTTTTAAGCTGAGTATTTGAATCACGATGAATAACTTTATATAAGCTTCTAAGAACCATATAAGTATACTTCAGGTGATCTACCCAATCGTCTTCATCCAGTAAGGAGGTATAAACTTGCTGTTGCACATCATTACCAAAATCAACGTTTATGCATGATCTAAACGTCGTATTCAAGCTTTCAAATCTATTAACAAGAAGTTTAATCGCTCCTAGTGTATTTCCCTGATCCGAAAAATTTTTACAAGAAGCAGAAAAATCACTGAGAGCAGCGATTGACTCCCTGGTGGTGAGTTGGAGATCAAGTTTCGGGACTCGCTGGAGCATTGGTCGAGATCTTCTGCGATCTCTGCGAGCTCTCGGAGCTCCTTGTGGCCCCTGAGTGGCAAGTCCACCGTGGTTGAGCTGAGAAAAAGATGGCATAGAGAGGTTCATTGTCCCCTCATCAGCTGGTCCTGTTGGTTCCCCTTTTGACATAATGCATGGAAAGAAAAGCAAAACGTGATCCGTAACGTTCTTCTCAGAATCAGAAAAGCCATACAAGAGCACTAAAAAATACTCTTGGATACTTTCCAAGATATAGATTCACAATACGCTGACGTAATAGAGATCACTAGAGAAGAGCTAAAACCATACCCCAGAATACTTGCATTGTCAAATTATTATTGGCTAATATTGCTTTTTATAAAAAGAGTGTCGTAAAGTCTCCAAGACAATCACATCTGTAAAAATATCATAAAGAAAAGATGAAGAAAGCCAGGCAGAGCACTTGCAGAAGCCACAAAGAAGAGTATCTTGAAGACATTCCTTTACGATTGCATATGAAAAACCTCTTCACAGTATTGCTCGGATTCTTGATCGCCGTCATGATCCCTCTTCAGTCGGTACAAGCCGTATCCTTTTCGGACGTCCGCTCCCCTATCCTCTCGGAGGCAGTAAACTACCTCAATGAAAAAGGCATCATCAAAGGCTACCCAGACGGAACCTTCAAACCCGATCAAACCATCAACCGTGCCGAAGCCCTGAAGATTATCTTTGAATCCTTAGGTGAATCGGACGTCACTCTGAGCTCGACGACAGAGTCTTCGTCCAGTATTCGTGTCTTCCCAGACGTCGATCCAACCCAATGGTTCGCCAAATACGTGAAGGCTGCCAAGCAAAAGAGCCTGATAAAGGGTTACCCAGATGGAAGCTACAAGCCCACTCAATTCGTCAACAGAGCAGAGTTCATAAAGATCGCCATGCTTGCTCAGTCGCATTACCAGAGCATACAGAACACAATAGCAACCACTCAGTAGAGCGAC
>CAYGRJ010000008.1:9598-16102 GCA_964352285.1 uncultured Candidatus Peribacteria bacterium | reverse complement strand
GGCTTCGATCAGCAACCTTTCTGCCAACCCCATCACCGCACAGCCTTCGGGCAGTTCGGTGGGAAGTTTTGCCAGCGGCTTCGATGCCGCTGGTGAGACGACCACTGGGGTAGTCACGCTGCCTACGGGCAGCACCAGCGTTCAAATCACAGTCACGGGCAACCCGGGTGGGACTACGGTCTCATTCGGCCCGGTGATTGTGTCTGTCGCTGCGGATGGCGCGTTTACGCCCATACCCATGCAGCGGCAGTAGTCATGGGAGAGCTTCGGCTCTCCCATGACGGGAACCTCACAGTTTGCCAAGCTGTTGAGGTCTTCCTCGAGTATTTGAACTTCGAATATTCGAGACAAGATCTCAACACTCTTTATTATAAAGAAGTGAAAGAGTGATAAGTGAAAGTAATTGACAATTAGTCAATTAAACACTAAATTCTATTCTACCTCTCAAAATCAAGGAGAGGAAACCCAAAACCAAAAGAAAAACTAGTACTGTTCAAGTCCCCTCTATTTTCTTTTACCTGTTGGGTTATGACTACTTTCTTCTCTCGGTTCTTCAAAAAAGCAACCGCTTTACTGAGTGTCCTCGCGCTTTTGGCGTCTTTCACCCTCCCAAATATTCCGGTGAGCAATGCTCAAGCGGCAACTTTTAGTATTTTCCAAACGAGGAATACAACTAACGACGCCACATTAGCAGGCTTTAACTTCAACAACCTGACCTTTAGCCTCTTTGAATCCACCAACCCGACAGTGGTCATCGCTTCAAATCTCGACCCCTTCACAAATCTCCCTAACGGAAACTACGAAATCGAGTACCAATACAACGGAGGGACACTCGCAGCCAGCAATTTCAAGGTTTCATCAGTGGTCAACGCCACAGCTCACACAACCAACGTCGACAGAATTCAAGTAACGGTCAATGGAGCAGATGTCTTCACTTCTATCCAATTCGACATCAATGCCTCTGATGTGTTTTTGAGCATGTCAGCATCACCTGCAGCTACAGCAGCAGGATTTAACTTCAACAACCTCCAACAACGATTACTTTCTGGCGCAGTAACCATCTTCCAGAACATCAACCCGATGAACAACCTGCCAAACGGGACCTTCGACATCGAATTTGACTACCTTGGATCAGACCTCGTCAACAACGAATTCCGAATCAACACCACAACACTTACAGGAGCATCTTCTCACCCAACAGACCCAGATCGTATCCAGATCACGACTAACGGTCAGAACATCAATATCAACATCCAGTTCGACATCACCTTCCCAACGGTAAGCTTCCAAAACGCTACATCTGCTGGATCTGAAGCAACAACACCAGCAACAGCCAATGTCGTGCTCAACAAGATCTTTGGAGAAACCATCACCGTAGTGGTAAATAGTTCAGATGTCAGCACAACAGCAGGAACGGATTACACCGCTATAGCAGCACAAACCATTACCTTTCTTTCTGGAGAAACCAGCAAAGCGGTTGACGTTGTAGTTTCAGATGACAATGTTGACGAAGACAACGAAGACTTCCGACTCACCCTCAGTGCACTAGTTAATACAACGCTAGGAGCAACTCCAACCCACACCTACACCATTCAAGACAACGACACAGCAGGGATCACACTCGGTGCTCCAAGTTCAACGACAACCACAGAAGCAGGTGGTGTATCAACATTTACCATGGTTCTCGATACGGTACCGACTGCAAATGTGACTATCAACCTCAGCACTTCAGATGCAAGTGAAGGATTAGTATCACCTACAACAGTAACTTTCACTCCTGCAAACGCAACAACACCACAAACCATCACTGTAACTGGGCAAAACGACGCCACTGCAGATGGAGACATCAACTACAGCATCGTTACTCAGCCAGCATCAAGTGCTGACGCCAAGTACAACGGTGTAGACGCTACCAATGTAGCCCTCACCAACAACGACGACGACACTCCTGGAATCACCGTAGTGCCAACAGCAGGTCTCACGACTACAGAAGCTGGTGGAACGGCAACATTCACGGTCGTCCTCGACTCTGTCCCAACAGCAGACGTTACTATTCCTCTCGTCAGCTCAAATACAAACGAAGGAACACCAAACCCAGCGAGCCTAACATTCACAGCAGCAAACGCTCTCACACCACAAACAGTAACCGTTACCGGTGTAAACGACTTTGCTATCGATGGAGACGTGACCTACACCATCGAAACTCAAGCAGCGACTTCTGCAGACGGAAACTACAACGGACGAGATGCAGACAATGTAGACCTCACCAACACCGACAACGACACCGTGGGAGTAACCATTACACCAAATGGAGGACTCACCACAACAGAAGCTGGAGGAACAGCAACTTTTACTATAAACCTCGACACTGACCCAACTGGGGACGTAACGATTGCCCTCAGCTCAGACAATACGAATGAAGGAACGGTTGCACCAGCCTCAGTAACCTTCACCACTGCTAACGCAAGAACTCCACAAACCGTAACGGTTACTGGAGTAGACGACGCAGTCCTCGATGGAAACCAAGCTTTCACAATTGTGACAGCTGCAGCAACATCAACAGACGGAAACTACAATGGTTTCGATGCTAACGATGTAAGCGCTACCAACGTCGATGACGAAGCAGGAGCAAACATCATCGTGAATCCTACAAACGGCCTCGTAACCACAGAAGCAGGAGGAACAGCAACGTTCACGGTAGCCCTCAGCACCATCCCCACAGCAGATGTGGTTATTGGCATTACTTCAAACAATCTGAACGAAGGAACGGTTACACCAGCAACACTCACCTTCACAACCGCTAACGGTATTGTTCCACAAACCGTGACCATCACTGGTGTCGATGACGCAGCTCAAGACGGAAACATCGCTTACCAAATCATCACAGCAGCTGCGACTTCAGCAGACGCCAACTACAACGGCGTTAACGCTTCGGACGTAGACGTCACCAACAACGACAATGACAGCGTTGGGATCACCGTTGCTCCCGTTGCTGGACTCAGTACAACAGAAGCAGGAGGAACAGCTACTTTCACTGTCGTTCTCGACACACTCCCAACAGCAGATGTAACTATTGGACTTTCTTCTAGCGATGCTTCAGAAGGATCTGTAGCTCCGGCAGTACTGACCTTTACAGCTGCCAATGGTACAACTCCTCAAACCGTAACCGTAACCGGTACAGACGACATGATCGACGATGGAGATATTGTCTATACCATCATTACAGCTGCAGCAGTTTCTACAGATGCTAACTACGACACTCGAAATGCAAGTGATGTAAGCGTTACCAATACCGACGATGACACAGCAGGAATCACCGTAAATCCAACTGTTGGCCTCACCACCACAGAAGCGGGAGGAACAGCGACATTCACTGTCGTACTCGACACCTTCCCAGTAGCAGATGTGGTCATCAACCTCAGCAGCGATGACGCCACTGAAGGTACAGTCAGTCCAAATGCCTTGACCTTTACAGCAGCCAACGGGACAACTCCCCAAACCGTAACCATTACAGGTGTAGATGATGCCCTCCTCGACGGGAATATTACTTATAATATCGTAACAGCAGCTGCACAGAGTACAGACTTGGTTTACAACACCATGAATGCTGCAGACGTAGCCGTCACCAATACCGACAACGACACAGCTGGAATCACGGTCAACCCAACAGCTGGTCTCACCACAACAGAGGCAGGAGGAACAGCGACTTTCACTGTCGTACTCGACACCGTACCAACTGCAGATGTAACGATCGGACTCAGCTCAGACAACCTTGCAGAAGGGACCGTTGCTCCAGCTACGCTGACCTTCACAGCAGCAAATGGAACAACTCCTCAAACCGTAACGGTTACTGGGGTCAACGACGCATTACTCGATGGAAACATTGCATACAACATCGTGACAGCAGCAGCAACTTCGGCTGATGCGAGTTACAATGCTGTGAATGCTGCAGATGTAGCCGTGACCAATAACGACGACGACACACCAGGTTTCGTGATTAACCCAACAGCTGGACTCACCACGACTGAAGCAGGAGGAACAGCAACATTTACTGTTGCTCTCAACACACTGCCAACCGCAGACGTCACACTGGGACTCACTTCTAGCAACCTTGCAGAAGGAACCGTTGCACCTGCAACACTGACCTTCACAGCAGCAAATGGAACAACTCCACAGACTGTTACTGTTACAGGAGTAGATGACGCCGTCATCGATGGAGACATCGCTTACGCCATCGTAACCGCAGCATCTGTATCTGCAGACGCCAATTACAACGCTATTGATCCAAGTGATGTGATGGTCACCAACACCGATAACGACACTCCGGGTATAACAGTAGCTCCAATTGCAGGTCTCACGACAACTGAAGGTGGAGGCACAGCAACATTCACTGTCGTGCTCAACACAACGCCAACAGCTGATGTAAGCCTTGGTCTCACATCAAGCAACCTCACAGAAGGGACCGTTGCACCTGCTACGCTTACCTTTACGGTTGCAAATGCTCTCACGCCACAAACCGTAACAGTTACAGGTGTAGACGATGCCGTACAAGATGGAGACGTTGGATATCAGATCGTAACAGCAGCTGCTACATCCGCAGATGCCAACTACAACGGGGTAAATGCTGCAGACGTAGCCGTCACCAATACCGATGACGACCTACCAGGAGTCGTAGTCAATCCAGTAGCTGGGCTCACCACGACAGAAGCCGGAGGAACAGCAACATTCACCGTTGTACTCAATACCCTTCCAACAGCAGACGTAACCTTTGCTATCAGCTCAGACAACACCAACGAAGGAACCGTTGCACCTGCTACACTAACCTTTACAGCGGCAAATGGAACCACACCACAAACCGTAACGGTTACTGGAGTAGATGACGCCGTAGTCGATGGAAACGTCGCTTACAACATCATCACAGGAGCTGCCGTCAGTGCCGACGGAAACTACGTGGGGAACAATCCAGCAGACGTAGCAGTAACGAATACCGACAACGACGCCGGAAACAACGCACCAAGCCTCACAGGTACTGACGACAACAATGCAAATGCTGCACTCGGAGCATCACCTGCTGCACTGACCGTGGAAGTAAACACCTCAATCAGCCTCACCTTCAATTCAGTTGATGCTGACGGAGACACCGTAACCCTTACTGAAACAACAGATGGAGCAATCAACGGAGCACTCTCCACCTTTACCGTTCACACACCAGCAGCAGTTGCTTCCAATCAAACAGCTACCTTTACCTACACTCCAGACGCTGGAGAAATCGGAGTGAGAAGCTTCGTCTTCAACGCTAACGATGGAAACGGTGGAAGCACCAACTACACACTCAACATCACGGTCAATGCCCTCGCAGCAAATGCACCAACAGTAGCCTTCACCCAAACAAATGGTGGAGCTCCAGTAAGCAATCCAAACAGCATCGTGAGTGGAAACGCCCTCAACTTCACCGTTACCGGTGCAGATCCAGATGCGGCTGACAACGTAACGCTCACACTGCAAACAAATCCAACACCAGCTGGAAACCTCGCTGTCTTCACGGCACCAGGAGCAGCAGCTAATCCAGCTGCTGGAACACTCACCTGGATCCCAACAGCTGCAAACGCACAAGCAGCTCCTTACAAATTCGTCTTCCGAGCAGTATCAAACGGAACAACAGTAGACGTAACACTCAATGTCTTCGTCACTCAAAATCCAGTAGCTCCAAGCATCGTAGTTACGGCAGCTACACCTGCAGCAACTACAGAAGCCGGAGGAACAGCAACATTCACCGTTGCGCTGAGCACTCTACCAGCGGCTAATGTAACCATCCCGCTAGGCACGAGCGACATCACCGAAGGGACAGTAGCTCCAGCAGCACTGAGCTTCACACCAGCCAACGGAACAACTCCACAAACCGTTACGGTTACAGGAGTAGACGATGCAGCAGTTGATGGAAACATTTCTTACGCTATCAACCTCGGAACATCGACGAGCACAGATCCAAACTACGTAGGTCTCATATCTGCAGTGGCCCTCACGAATACCGACAATGACTTCATCCAAAACATCGTAAACAACATTTCTAGAGGAGGAGGTGGAAGTGGTGGACGATCTGCAATTGACCGGCCACGTATCAGCTTCAGTAGCTTCGGAGGAATTCTCTCAGAAGAAGTAGAAGTAGCTGTAGGATCAACAATAGCTATAACAGTAGATGCACAAAGTGAAGGGTTCAACACGGTGATCCTGAAGATGAAAGAAAACCCAAGTGAAAACGACGAACCTTCTGCAACCTTTACCATAGAAAACAACGATACCAAGCGTGCTATTGGAACCTTTATGTGGACACCTTCAGAAGAGAGCTTAGGACTCAACGAATTCATATTTTCGACTCAAATTGGACCACAAACAAGCCAAAAAGTGTTCAAAATCAGAGTGACAGAAAACAGCACAACTGCTGCTCTCCTCTCAAAAAACACTCCAAACACTGAAACAGGAAAAACAGAACTCGAAGAGTCTAGT